>NZ_JBFRTQ010000030.1:0-57861 GCF_041474195.1 Vibrio sp. 10N.222.52.C3
GCCTCCTCCTACTCGATTAAATTAAGCTCATTGAGCTACTTGTTCACGTAGTCTTTGAATTTCTGCTTGGTTTCAGCATCCGCTTTTTCGTACCAGAAATAGAGCATCTCTTCAGCTGTATTTGCTGCATTTCCGTCAATCTTTGTTGGAAGCGTTACCGGTTGTGCGACAGCAGCTGCTACGCCCGCGCTAGAACCTACTGTAAGTGCAGCGATGCCGCCTTTCTGGTTGTACTCCTTCGCTTCTTGCGGGTACTTACGACCAATCTGCATGCCATCTTTGATAAGTTTGTCTTGCTTAACACTGATTGCATTTTGGTTTTCATCAACCAGTTTCCAATCTAAGTTTTGAAGGCCTTTTTTCGCTTCGTTGGTGTTACGGAACTTAGGCATGTCAAACGTCAATGCTGTGTCTGTCGCATCAAAAGTAGCAATAATGGTATCGCTATCGACAAACTCTCGGTCGTTACCTTGGCTGAAAGCCAGTTGATATTTGAAAACGATTTGGTTTACGCCATCTGGAACGGTGATCGTTTTGCTCGAAGAGAAGAAACCACCGTCGAGATCAGGTTTAGCCTCATTAACAGCTAAGACTTCGACTAAAGCATCTGCGCTAGAAGGAACTTCAATTGTTACGTCAGCTAACACTTGTGCCGCTGCGATAATTGTCGAAAGCAGCGCAATGGATTGTAATGTTTTCATAGTCATACAGTTATTTAGGTGAGTTGTTCTACACTCGCATGCATAAAGCAGTATTTCAAGCTACCTTGTCTCGATTTGGAAAAATTCACCGAAACTTAACCAAAGCCTAGTTTTTGAACGTGTCGATTGTATGGTTTCTGTGCGAGTGAGGGCGTGATCTTGAACTTTCCTCTGTCACGTCATCATCGACGTCCAGTGAGGCTTGAGGAGAAGGTAAAGAGATATAAATAGGAATAATTGCCGCCACCCAAATGGCATAGATGGTAATGATTCGGTTGAAGGCGACAAACCAGGTTTCGCTGCCGCTACCAGATAAGTAGTAACCCTATAAGGTAAGTAAGGTGCAGCCAATAGCCCACATCACGGCTGATAGTGGATCTTTCGTTGTGGCTGCGAGCAAGACTATCGTTATGTAGGGCACGGCCATGGCAATGCCCAAAGGAACATGACAGTCGACCACAAAAATGATTGTGGCACCGAGTGCTAAGAATAAATGTGGGCCAGTGCTAGGTAAATTTACATTCCATATCATATGACACCTTCTTTTACCCCGTTTTTCGTTGCTGATGGAGTTTGTGTATTAATCGTGTTGCTTGATGGCTGTTGACTATCAAGCGATTGATGAGTTGCTGAAGTAATTCAGCCTCGGGCATGATGTGCTTCTCCGTTACCTTCTCAGCTTCGGTTGCGAGCTCGAATACTTCACTCATTTCATACCTTGATGCAATCGCTTTAACCGCCTTTAATGTTCTGGATAGATCATCTTGCTTGGCATCCGAAAATAGCTCTATCAACTCATCGATTTCGTTTTCTAGCTCATCAACGAGAGAAGTTAAGCATTTGAGTTTCTCGTCTGTTTTAAGCTCATCGTTAGTTAAAAATTGGCTACGCGACAGTTCTTCCTCTGTGAGTGGCAATTTGTTCTTAGGGTGACGCGTTAACATCGTGATGTTACTTTTTTCCTTGTTTGGAAGATTGTGTGTGTTAACGGAGTGATGGCGGTTGACCTCAAACTGTTGGTGAAACTCGTTGATGGCGTTTTGTAAGCTGTTTTTCTGTAACGGTTTGGTGAGTACAAAGTCTGCGCCTGATTCGATGAATTCATCGTGGGCCTCTTTGAATACATCGGCGGTACATGCAAAAACAACCGTAGTCAGCTTGAGTTCGCCACGGATTTTTTGAATCGCTTCAATACCGCTCATGTTGGGCATATGGTTGTCCATTATGATCAGGTCATATTGGTTTGACGCCAACTTATCTAAGGCCTGTAAACCGTCGTAGGCATTCTCAACCGTTAAGTTTATCGACTCACAGAACTTCCTAATCACCATTGCGTTGATCTTGTTATCTTCGACTAACAATACTGAGAAGTCATCGAGAGTCTCATTGGTTTTGGTTGGCGTTTGGTCGATGACTTGTTCTTCAAGCTCATGCATTTCTAACGGCAAAGAGATCTTAAATTGAGTGCCCAAACCAAGCTGGCTGGAAACCTTAATTGTTCCGCCCATCAGTTCGACTAACTGCTGAACAATGGAAAGCCCTAACCCTGTGCCACCAAACTTACGGGTTGTTGAAAGCTCAGCTTGTTCAAAGGCGGTAAATATATGGTCGATCTTGTCTTCTGCTATACCAATACCCGTATCCGTCACTAAAATATTCACGCTTGGTAGAGTAGTAGGGGCTATCAAGAATTCTACTTCGACCTTTCCTGACTCAGTAAATTTGACTGCATTGCCTGCTAAGTTAAATAAGATCTGACGTGTACGTGCAGAGTCACCAATCAACTGAATATTGGTAGGAATGTTATCTTTAATGATAAAAGCGAGGCCTTTGTCTTCTGCAAGAGGTGTCAATGTTTTATCAAGGTGTGTCACGACGTCGGTGACAGAGAACGGGCTGTATTCCAACTCCATCTTGCCTTGCTCCACCTTAGAAAAATCAAGAATGTCATTCAATATGGTGACGAGATGCTGACCAGAGTCAATGATGATTTGGGCGTGTTTACGAGTATTCTCGCTGTGTGAATCCTCCTTGATTATCTGAGCGATGCCTAATACGCCATTCATTGGGGTGCGTAACTCGTGGCTCATGGTAGCGAGAAAGAGAGATTTTGCTTCGCTGGCTTTTTCTGCTTTGTCTGCGGCTTCTTGATAGGAGAGGTTGTTTCTTTTGAGTTCGAAGACTCGAAAAATAAACATGGTGAATGAGAACGCTAAAGTCAGCAACGCCAAAACGATAATAAGCTTAACGATGATACTTTTAAGTTGGTCTTGCAGATCGGTAAACTCATGCTCAATATGTTCAATATACTCCATGCTGTGTGCTGAAAGTACTTGAGATAACAGCTGACTTTGTTGTTGGTTGAGTTCGGTAAACGTTTTATAAAGGTTCGCCAGCTCGGAGTTAACACCTGAATGGTTAATTTCGATTCCCCCAACCAACACACTCGCAAGAAGCGCGCTTTGAATGTCGATATTTGCGTTGTTTATCTCAGCATCAGTTGAGTTGCTCTCTGTGAGTTGTAGAGTCAAAGATTGCAAAATAAACTGACGAGCCACACTAAGTCCTACTAGGTTGTCTAGCGTATCTAAGTTCGACATTGAAGCATCGTAAAAGCGATCCAATAATTGCGCTGTCGGTAAGTGTTTAAAGAACGTAGAGTGAATATTCTCGCTTTGATAACTTTCTCTGAGTAGTTGCAACTCTCTTTCTAAAGCAACCAAATCTGCAGACATTTGATAAGGGTTGGAAATACCCGCAAGCGCTGCATTGGTGATATGATCACGCATTTCTAATACTTCATGGCCTAACTGCCGAATAGGCACTCCATATTCGGTGACCTTTTCATGCTCGGAGTAGGTCAGCATAATAAAGCTAATTAAGCCGATGAAAAGCGATACAAACAGTAGAAATATGAGTCTGATCTTATTCATTTTCAAACTCCATTAACATTTGAGGACGGTTACCGGTTAGGGATTCGAGGAAGACTTTAATATCGTTTATGGCCTGTTTTTCAAACGTTTTACCGAGTTGGCTTTCACCCATTATTTTGATCGCTTCTTCGAGTGTGGCTGTTTGCCCGTCATGAAAATAGGGTGCAGTGATCGCCACGTTTCTTAAGCTCGCAACACGAAATAAATCCTTATCTTGTGGTTTAGCGGTAAACATAAAACGACCTTGGTCTTCACTTCGCTCGGCTCCTGTTTTCGATAACCCAAAGTAACCAAATCGCATCACCATGCCTCCACCAATGTTGGTACCTTGGTGGCAACGAATACAGCCTTCTTCTTGAAAAGTTTCCCAACCTCGTTTGGCGGTTTCAGAAAGTGCTGCGCTGTCACCTTGTAAATACAGGTCGAAAGGGGCATTGGGTGTGGTCAAACCCTGCATAAATTCAATAAGAGCAGCCTTAATTGAAGCTTCGTCAATGGGCGTTGATTGTTCTTGGAATAAGTCGATGTAAGTTTTCGATTGAGACACATAATCCGTAATATGTTGCCAGTTTGAATCCATTTCATCGACGTTGTGCACTGGGCCATCAATTTGATCGCCGAGGTTGTTTACTCGACCATCCCAGAAGAACCGATAGTTAAAGACTGCGTTAAAAACGGTGAGTGAATTTCTCATCCCTGCGCCGTTTACGCCAATCGAAACTGGAATTACCTCTGCGCCGTTGGTTTGCAGGCTATGACAACTTTCACAGCTCACACTGCGGTTAGAAGAAAGGTTCGGGTCTTTAAATAGCACCCAACCAATTTTGGCCAGCTCATGATTTATCTCGGGAGAGTTTGGAATCGGAGATATGGGTTGGCTTGAAGCGACGGTTTTATGTGCGTGCTTTTCTTCGGAATGGGCGGAGTGCCCTGAAGAGTGAGAGTCATCATGATTGCTTTCATGGGCGTGATTTTTTTTGTGTTCGAACGAGGTGTGCATTTTTGAAGAGGCCGCGTCATAAACTAGCAAAGCGACTGAAACGACAATGACAGTGATGCTTATTCCTGCTAAATATGGCGTTTTCATAACATTAGTCCATCTAGTTTGACAATTATGGCAACTCAGAATCCTTCTGATATCACCTTCATTTTACTTTCCAATGATAGGTGTTATTTATAAAGCTAGTTGCGCATATGTGATGTTGCAAGACAAGTGGTAGGAAATTAAATCGCTTAGGCGGTTATCTAGCGGGGATTGATAGGGAGGTCTAGTCAGAATTGAATGAAGCTCTTTCAAATGAAATCAAGCCGAATGGCGTTAAACGAAGAAAGCCGTGGTAACTCAAGTGAGTTATCACGGCTTTCGTACTCGATTATGTACTTACTATAAATCTTAGTTAAATACACATCTATACAGTTTGCATCGCCTAGATAGGCTTATTTAGCTTGCGCTGATGCCGCTTCTAGTTGCTTAAGTTTACCTTGAAGCATGTATGCATTCTGGTTGAAGTTACCTGGGTTCAGTACTTGGCTATTCTGCATAGGGTAATCTGGTAGCGTCGTCATAAACTCTTGAACCTGATTTCCTACTGGAACGAATAACCACATGTTGTCTGCCATCCAGCGTAGGTACATACCAGACTCGTGCGGTGCTTTCTCGAATGGGTCAGCACGTAGGTGAACAACTTGAGGCCAGTTTGGTTGGAAACGAACTGCATCCACAATGTTACCATCCATCACAGCAAACGAAATCTTGAAGTCATTCCAACGTACTGCGTTTAGCTCAGCGTTAGCAGAGAAGTAAAGCATGCTGTCACGAGGGCCTTTCTCTTCTTTACCTTGGAAGTAAGGCAGGAAGTTGTAACCATCTAGGTGTACGCGCCAGTTTTTACCGTTGTAAGTTGCACCTTTGTCAGATGCTAGCTTCTCAACCACTTTATCATCACCAGCGGCTGCTAGTAGAGTAGGAATCCAGTCTTGGTGGCCCATGATATCGTTGATTTTAGTTCCAGGTTTGATAGTCCCAGGCCAGCGAACTAGCTGAGGCACACGCATACCACCTTCGTAAGTTGTACCTTTCTCACCGTGGAAGTAAGTTGCGCCGCCATCAGGCCAAGAAACCGTTTCAGCACCGTTATCGGTAGAGTAAATTACGATAGTGTTGTCAGCGATTTTTAGTTCATCCAGCTTGTCTAGAAGCACACCAACATGGTCATCATGCTCTAACATACCATCAGCATAAATACTGATACCTGACTTACCTTGGTATTTCTCTTGTAGGCGAGTCCACACGTGCATACGAGTGGTGTTGTGCCAGATGAAGAATGGTTTGTCAGCTTTTACCGCTTTTTCCATGAATGCTAGAGATTCTTCTAGGAACTCTTCATCCGCATGCTCCATACGCTTACGCGTCATTGGGCCAGTATCTTCAATCTTACCGTCAGCAGTAGACTTGATTACACCACGAGGGCCGTAGTTCTTACGGAACTCTGGGTCTTTAGGGTAGTAATATGTTTCTGGCTCTTCTTCGGCGTTTAGGTGGTACAGGTTACCGAAGAACTGGTCAAAACCGTGGTTCGTTGGAAGGTGTTTGTCTTGGTCACCCATGTGGTTCTTACCGAACTGAGCTGTCATGTAGCCTTGTTCTTTAAGAAGGTCTGCGATCGTTGGAGCCCAATCAGGGATACCGTGGTCCGAACCTGGCATGCCGATAGTCAATAGACCAGTACGGAAAGGTTCTTGACCTGTTAGGAATGCAGCACGACCAGCAGTACACGATTGTTGACCGTAGTGGTCAGTAAATAGTGCGCCTTCGTTAGCAATACGGTCGATGTTAGGTGTTTCGTAACCCATCATACCGTTGTTGTATGCACTGATGTTGAATACACCAATGTCATCACCCCAGATAGCAAGAATGTTTGGTTTTTCTGCTGCTGTTGCCGCTGAAGAAGCTGCTAATAAGCCAACACCTAATGCTAGTTTATTAATTTTAGTACCCATAAGGACTCCGATTCACTTTTAAGATTAATGCGTTAGAACAACGCATCGATGAGCAAATGTTATTCTCAAAATTCCGTTACGTCCTTTTATAGTGCTTATAACCAATCGTTATGATGCTTAGGTAACCTATTGATTAATATCAGCTCCAGTGGGTACGTAGAATAAAGCCTTAGTTTGTATGTGTGATCCTTATCATGTTTGTTGGCGTAAACCTTATCGATGATTTCTGTATCCGTATCTCAATAAAAATGACAAAAAGATTAATAGCTTAGGGTATCTCGCGCATGTGTAAAAAATGGACTATACGTTGTAGGGCAGGATGCAAATAACTTACGAAGAGGTTTCTATGACAGCGAAATATGGCGCTAAACGTCGATTAGCGATTTTGGGTACAGCGATGATGGCCGCGTCCAGCGCCACTTTTGCGGCTGAAAAGCCAAATATATTGGTTATTTGGGGGGACGATATTGGTCAATCCAATGTGAGTGCATACACCTTCGGTCTCATGGGTTACAAAACCCCGAATATTGATAGCATCGCGAAAGAAGGGATGATGTTTACGGACTATTACGCAGAGCAATCTTGTACTGCGGGTCGCTCTACCTTTATCACGGGACAAAGTGTATTACGAACGGGTTTGAGTAAAGTAGGTTTGCCGGGCGCAGACATTGGCTTACAAGCAGAAGACGCGACAATCGCAGAAATGCTGAAACCTATGGGTTACATGACAGGTCAATTTGGTAAAAACCACCTTGGCGATAAAGATGAATTCCTTCCAACAGCACACGGGTTTGACGAATTTTTTGGCAACCTTTACCACCTAAATGCTGAAGAAGAACCAGAGAATGAAGATTACCCAACCGATCCTGAGTTTCGTAAGAAATTTGGCCCTCGTGGTGTCATTAAGTCATTCGCTGATGGCAAGATTGAAGATACCGGTCCACTGACGCGTAAGCGTATGGAAACGGTTGATGAAGAAACACTAGACGCGGCACTTGATTTTATGGATCGCGCAGTGAAAGCGGACAAACCATTCTTCGTGTGGTGGAACGCGACACGTATGCACTTTAGAACGCACGTGAAAGCCGACAGTAAAGGCTTAACCGGTGTCGGTAACTACGCTGATGGTATGGTTGAGCACGATCGACACGTTGGGCAACTATTGAAGCAAGTGGATGAGTTGGGTATCAAAGACAACACGATTGTTTTCTACTCAACGGATAACGGCCCTCACATGAACTCTTGGCCTGATGCGGGTACAACCCCGTTCCGTGGTGAGAAAAACACCAACTGGGAAGGCGCATACCGTGTACCAGCAATGGTTCGTTGGCCTGGTAAGATTGAACCAGGAACCGTATCTAACGAAATCATGCACCATATGGACTGGATGCCAACCTTCGTTGCCGCCGCTGGTGATGACCAAATCAAAGAGAAACTACTCAAAGGTCATACTGCCGGTGATAAAACGTTTAAGGTTCACTTAGATGGTTACAACTTCCTTCCTTACCTAACGGGTGAAGAAGAGAAAGGCCGTCGTTCGGAGATCTTCTACTTTACCGATGATGGTGATTTAGCGGCGCTTCGTTACAACCAATGGAAAGCGGTGTTCATGGAGCAGCGTGCAACGGGTACCATGCAAATTTGGGCTGAACCGTTCGTGACGTTACGTCTTCCTAAGCTGTTTAACCTGCGTATGGACCCATACGAAAACGCAGACATTACATCGAACACATATTACGACTGGTTGTTAGACCATGCTTATATGTTCGTTCCAGCACAAGCGTATGTGGGCAAGTTCCTAGAAACCTTTGCTGAATATCCGCCACGTCAAAAAGCTGCGAGCTTTAGCTTGGATCAGGTAATGGAAAAACTGCAGGAATCTCATAACAAGTAAGTGATTGTTTGAGTGAAACTGAACAGATTGAAGAGCTCTTAGGAGCTCTTTTTTTATGCGCATATCGATGAGTAAATCCCGGTCGTGAATACGAATCACAACAATCGAGCTCATTGCCACTAAATAATTGTAAATTCGTTGTTTTTACGTCTACCTTATTAAGCATAAGGATGTATAAAAACAAGGAATGTTATGTCTGCATGGTTGTGCTCACTGGTAAACGGATTGAAACACCAGCGAGTCGCAGTATTATCCGCAATCTTGTCTTCACTGATGTTGTCGCTGTTCAGTCTGAACGCCTATGCCAACGAGCAAGATCCTAATATCAACTCTGATATTTCAAAGGCCAACTCTGTAGCGTCACCCGTTAGCTCTGACGCTTTACCTATCGGTTCTAAAGCCAGCTATGTCGGTTCGGAAGCATGTGTTGATTGTCATAGTGAAGAAGTCGCAGCGTGGGAGGGCTCTCATCATGATATGGCGATGAAGCACGCTACAGACGAATCTGTATTAGGCGATTTCAACGATCAAACATTCACTCATGACGGTAAACCCAACCGATTTTTCCGCAAGGGCGAAGAGTTCTGGGTCAATATTGAAGGGCAAGACGGCCACTTTAAAGATTACAAAATCAGCTATACCTTTGCCTTTGAACCACTACAACAATACATGGTTGAATTTGAAGACGGCCGTGTACAGTTGATTCCTTTCGCTTGGGATTCTCGCACTGAGGGCGAAGGCGGTCAACGTTGGTTTCACCTCTATCCTGATACCACCAACACCGATGAATTCTACTGGACCAATAGCGGTCAAAACTGGAACTTCATGTGTGCTGATTGCCATTCAACGAACCTAGAGAAAAACTACGACAGCGCGAGTAATACCTACAACACTACTTGGTCTGAGATTAATGTCGGTTGTGAAGCGTGTCATGGCCCTGCGAGTGAGCACGTTGAAAAGGCTCAGCTAGCAAAAGCTAACGGTGGAAAGGATGCTCCAGTCTCGGCGCATTATGGTTTTGACCGCGACTTGTCGAAGTCGGTCAAAGAGTGGATCTATCAAGAGGGTAATTCAACCCTGCAACCAAAAGACATCATCCATACCAATCAAGTTCAAACCTGTGCTCAATGCCACAGCCGTCGTACTCAGTTAAATGAAACGGGTGATCACGTTAACGGGTCTTTCTTTGATAAGTATCGCTTGAGCTTGATTACCCCAGAGCTTTACCACAACGATGGTCAAATCTACGATGAAGATTACGTTTACGGATCTTTCCTTCAATCCGTGATGGCTGAAAAAGGCGTCACATGTACTAACTGTCACGATCCTCATACCGCTGAACTAAAAATTGCGGAAGAAGCCGTGTGTAGCCAATGTCATATTGCATCAGAATACACGCCTGAAAAGCACACATTCCACGAAGCGAATACTGAAGCTTCACAATGCACGACTTGTCACATGCCAGAGACGACTTACATGGAGGTCGACCCAAGGCGTGACCACAGTTGGCATATCCCACGTCCTGATATTAGCCAACACATTAAAACGCCGAACGTGTGCACTAGCTGTCATGCAGATCAAACCGACCAGTGGGCAGATAAGCAAATCGGTGAGTGGTTCCCAGATTCTAAGTATCGTAATCAGCAGCACTTTGCCGTTGCCTTTTATGCTGACTCGATAGGGCACAAAGGTGCAGAGGATGCGTTGGCATACTCGGCTCAGGACTCTAGCTTAAGCAATATCATTCGTGCATCGAGCTTAGAACGTTTGGGCGGTAATACGGGTAAGAATACGCTTATTTCGCTGGCAAGAGCGGTGAAACATGATGATGAAATGATCCGTTTGGGTGTGGTACAAGGCTCGTCTGGTTTCCCATTCACTGACCGTTGGCAAATTCTAGAGCCGCTACTGAAAGACCCTGTATTGTCGATTCGTTCAGAAACCGCAGGCGCATTAGTGCGTTATTGGGGAGAAATGAACCCTCTGCAGAAAGACCAAATCAAGCCTGCATTAGAAGAGTACATTGAAATACAGCAATTTAATGCCGACAGAGGATTTGGACGTACTAACCTAGGCAACGTTTACCGAGATTTAGGCCAGCACGACAAAGCGATTGAGTTTTATCTAGGCGCTATCGAGATTGAGCCTTATTTCGAAAACAGCTACGCCAATTTAGCGGATTTGTATCGAGCGCAAGGTAACGAGGCAAAAGCGTTGTCGACCTTGAAGCAAGGTATTGAAGCTCAGCCTAAATCGAGTGTTTTGCCATACAGCACAGGATTGTCTCTGCTTCGTGTGAAAGATTACGAACAAGCAACGGACTACCTTAAACAAGCCGCTGAAACTGCGCAAACCGATCCTCAATATTGGTATGTGTACGGATTGGCTTTGGAAAAATCGGATGTGCTTGCGGCAAGTCAATCACTGCATAAGGCTTACCAATTTAGCCGCAACCCACAGCACCTGTATGCCCAGTGTGAAGTGTTGGCGCGAAACAGTCATATACCGGGCGTACCAAAGGCGTTTGAGCAATGTATTTCATCATTGAGCAAAGTGGCACCGCCGGAAGCCATTAACCAATTGAAAGCTAGGTTTAAATAAAGCGATGAGGTGAGCTTGGCTATCGAGCTTGCTGCTTATTCCGCTTGTAACCAATTATCGCGTTTATAACTAATAGTTATGGAGCTTGTGAGTAGGATGTACGCAGCCAGATTGAATTAAGGGAAGACCTATGAACCATGCGCAACAAGCAATAAACCAACTGATTGAACAAACAGAGAAAAGTGTTATCGGTCAGAGCCACGTCGTTCGGGCTCTGGTGATAGGGTTATTGACTAATGGCCATGTGCTTTTAGAGGGACTTCCCGGTACAGCGAAAACTCGCTCAGTAAAATCGCTGGCGAATCTACTGAACACCAGTTTTGGTCGAATTCAATTTACGCCAGACCTGCTGCCATCTGATGTGACGGGCACGGAGGTGTATCAAGAGCTTGATGGAAAGCCTCAGTTGCATTTCCAACCGGGTCCTATTTTCAACAGCATTGTATTAGCCGATGAAGTGAACCGTGCGCCTGCAAAAGTACAGGCTGCTCTGCTTGAAGCGATGGCGGAAGGGACGATTACGGTGGGTGGTCAAACTCACATCCTGCCAGATTTGTTCATGGTGCTAGCCACACAAAACCCAGTTGAGCAAGAAGGTACGTATCCACTGCCTGAA
This sequence comes from Vibrio sp. 10N.222.52.C3, assembly GCF_041474195.1. Taxonomy (NCBI): domain Bacteria; kingdom Pseudomonadati; phylum Pseudomonadota; class Gammaproteobacteria; order Vibrionales; family Vibrionaceae; genus Vibrio; species Vibrio sp. 10N.222.52.C3. The sequence continues at coordinate 11,746 of NZ_JBFRTQ010000030.1, forward strand.
GCACAAATGGACCGTTTCATTATGAAAGTGACAGTCGACTATCCAGAAGATGAAGCTGAACGCGACATCATTCGACTTGTGCGCAGTGAGGAACTCGGTAGCGAGACCAGTTCAGAATTAGTCACGCCACAACATATTGAACCTGAGTTGGTACTTGAAGCTCGGCGCCAACTTCCAGACATTGCCGTTTCTGATTTAGTTGAGAACTACATTGTGGCCTTGGTGATGGCAACTCGTAAGCCAGAGCGTTACCCAGAATCAAACTTGTCTAAATGGATTGAGATTGGTTCAAGTCCGCGTGCTTCCATCGCGTTGGATAAATGTGCTCGCGCTTATGCATGGTTGCAAGGACGTGACCATGTCACGTTGGACGATGTGCGTGCCATGTTACCAACCGTATTAGGTCACCGATTCTCGTTGTCTTACGACGCATTGGCCGATGGTGTTGACCATCAAAGAGTGGTTGAAGAACTGCTCGATAATGTTGAGATTGGATAACTAGGGGGCGTCATGGCGAAGCCAACACAAGCTCCCAAATCGCAAGGCCTTGATCCACGACTGTATTGTGATTATTCAAGGTTAGTGCGAATTCAGGCTCAAGCTGAGTCGTTTTCACTGTTACCTCATTTAAAAGCGGGCAGCGTACTTTCGGGCAGACATAACTCTTTGTTCCGTGGTCGTGGTTTGAACTTCGAAGAATTACGTCATTACCAATTGGGTGATGATATCCGTAATCTCGATTGGAAAGTTACGATGCGAACGGGTAAGCCTCATGTTCGTAGCTATACCGAAGAGAAAGACCGTAATGTGATGATCTGTGTCGATCAGCGCAGTTCGATGTTCTTTGCGTCTCAAAACACCATGAAATCTGTTGTGGCTGCCGAAGTGGCGGCATTGTGTGGATGGCGAGTGCTGAAAGATGGTGATCGTGTCGGCTTCGTTTTGGCCTCGCACCAAAAACTGTTTCATACCAAAGCTCAACGTTCTCAATCTGATTTGTTGGCTCAGCTAAAACATCTTACCAAAGCCAATCAAAGCTTAGGCGTCAATGTAAGTGATGGCGATAATGTTGGTTTTAGCCAGTGGATTGAACTGATCAAACGAATGAGACTCAAGCAATCAACCTTGATATTCATTAGTGACTGGCGAGATTGCCAAGAGCAACATCTTGACCGACTAAAGCAACTGCAACAACACAACGACATCTTAGCCATTATGGTCACCGATCCATTAGAACAATCATTGCCTCAAGATCTGGCAAGCGCAAACTGGGTGGTGGGTGATGGTCGCTTTCAACTTAATCTGGATAGCCAATCTAAGGTTAACCTCGCAAGTAAAAGCCTTGCCCAAAAAGCGGCACTTCAGAAACTGTCCCTTGCTAAATTGATGGCGATGAAAAACCTCCCTTATATAGAATTAGACACGTCGGGCAATCACATATCACAGCTGCAGAAACTAGTGGGAGGGCGCTAAATGGCTGTTGAACATACGCCTCCAAGTACTTATATCCTTCGCGACCTACATGATGTCGCCATTCCTGACAGTGTGAGCTGGGCTCCTCAAACGATCGGCTGGAAGATCCTTGGCGTTATTCTGTTATTGGTCGCTATCTATCTGGCTTATCGCTTGGCGTTAAGGTGGTGGAATAACCGTTATCGCAAAGAAGCGCTTCAAGAACTCATGGTACTGGATGCAAGAGACAAGAACTCAACCGAACGAACCTTTAAAGTCCTCAAAGTGGTGCTTCGTTACCTAGACAGCAGTAATGCCAAGTTGTTTGGCCAAGCTTATGTGAACCGTTTGAACGCTTATCTGCCTGTTAGCGCCAACACGAGTGAAAACAGCAATGCGTTCTTTGCCGATGAAGTTTCGGAATTATGGATGCAAAGCCTAATTGACCCTAATGTGCGTTTGAGCTTTGAACAGCGTTTAGAGGTAATTCAAACCGCGATGATGTGGCTAAAACTTCACAAGCCGAATGTACAGGTAACGGTTGAGGGGCAAGACAATGTTTGATGTTTTATCTGCCAGTTTTGAATTTGCGCATCCGCTGTGGTTTATTGCGCTGCCTTTACCGTTGTTGGTCTACTTTGCGGTGCCAGCTTATCGAACTAAGCAAATGGCGATTAAGGTGCCATTTTTTCGAGAATTGGTAGAAGCGATTGGGGAAGCACCGTCAGAAGGTGCAAGCCAGTTAACTCCAAGCTGGTGGCAACGAACCACGCTCATTATTACTTGGGTATTGGTCGTGTGTGCGTTAGCGAAACCAACCATTCTTGGTGAGCCACAGGTTCGCGAACAATTGGGTCGTGATGTGATGGTGGTGGTCGATTTGTCTGGCTCAATGGCGGAGCAAGATTTCACTTCTAAACAAGGCGATAAAATCTCTCGTTTAGATGCGACCAAAGAGGTGCTGGTTGATTTTGCGAAAACCAGAAAAGGTGACCGACTCGGTTTGATCTTGTTTGGTGATGCAGCGTTTGTACAAACGCCATTTACCGCGGACCAAGATGTATGGCTTGAACTGCTTAATCAAACCGATGTCGCGATGGCAGGGCAAAGTACGCACTTGGGCGATGCAATTGGCTTGGCGATCAAGGTGTTTGAACAAAGTGAAAAGCAAAGTGCTGCCGTTCAAGATTCAAACGTCGACACCAACGAAAAAGAGAAAGTCGTGATCGTATTAACAGACGGTAATGATACAGGAAGTTTTGTTGAGCCTATCGATGCCGCAAAAGTCGCCAAGGCTAAAGGCGTTCGAATTCACGTTATTGCGATGGGCGATCCGCAAACCGTTGGAGAGGTTGCTCTGGATATGGAAACCATCAAGCGTGTCGCTCAAGAGTCAGGTGGCGAAGCCTTTGAAGCACTTAACCGCGACGAACTGACCAAAGCCTATGCTCAGATTGGTGAGCTTGAACCTCAGTTATATGAAAGTACCACTTATCGCCCTAAACAGGGGCTGCACCACTATTTGATGGCGATTGTTGTAGTGATGTATTTGACCGCATTCAGCTTAGCAACGATACGCCGAAGATCGCTGCTCGCTTCTTCTGTTAAGAATTTGAAAGGAGAGAGTGATGCCTGATTCTCTCACGATACAACAGTTTTTTACCCAGTTTCATTTTATCCGACCTTTGTGGTTGTTGGCCTTTATTCCGATGTTCTTCCTGTTATGGGTTCGTTGGAGAGAAGAGACCAAACCAACGTGGAAAGACATTTTACCTACACATTTACGTGATGCATTGACGATTGGCGAAACAGGCTGGCGCAAGCAACTGCCGTTGAAGCTATTGGTGGTGATTGTGACTATCGCCATCATTATCTGTTCTGGCCCAACATGGCAGCGTGAGGCTTCGCCTTTTGGTGAAGACAAAGCGTCGATGTTGGTTGTGCTTGATAATAGTGAATCTATGCTTGCTAAAGATTTGCCTCCAAGTCGCTTGGAACGATCTAAGCAGAAAATTAGAGACTTATTGGCAGCTCGCAAAGGCGGTAATACGGGCTTAGTGGTTTATGCAGGCAGCGCACACGTGGCGATGCCCGTCACGCAAGACAGCAAGGTGTTTGAACCGTTTCTAGCGGCTATCACACCCGATATCATGCCGGTATCAGGTAAGTCAGCAGAGGAAGCACTGCCACTGATTAATCAGCAACTGTCTGGTGAGTTAGGCTCTTCTGTACTGTTGGCATCAGATGGTGTAAACCCAAGCACCATTAGGGCGTACGAGAGTTTCTTTAACGACAATCCGTATCAGTTGCTCATTCTCGCCGCAGGAAACAGTAATGTGGTGAGCGATAACCCTGTCGACCTAGATTCACTGCGTAACTTAGCGAGTAAGACGGGTGGACGAGTGATTGAAGTGACCGTTGATGATTCGGATATCCAACAACTGAACAGAGCGGTTGAAAGAAACATGCAGCTCAACGGCGAATCTTCAATGCCTTGGAAAGACATGGGCTATGGACTGCTTATTCCAATGGCTTTCATTATGTTGCTATGGTTCAGAAAAGGGTGGTTGGTGCAGTGGTGTGTCGTTGGTTTGATGATCACAAGCAGCATGTATTCACCAGACACTTTGGCGAAAACAGTCAACTTAACCGCTGAGAAACCAGTTGTGGTGGAGTCGGTTACTACTTGGGACAAAACAGCTCAATGGTGGTGGGACTTATGGTTAACGCCCGATCAGCAAGGTCAACGCCTGTTGAATCAGAAAGAATATCTTCAAGCTGCCAAACATTTTACTGACCCAATGCGAAAGGGCGCGGCTTATTACTATGCTCGTGATTTTAAGCTCGCTCACAGTGCGTTTTTGCAAACCAAAACTGACCTTGGTTTGTACAATGCAGCGAGTGCGTTAGCTAGGCAGCGTGAATACCTTGCCGCACGAGACCTCTTGAAATCATTAAGTGAGAAAGAGGACCTGTCACCAGAACTAAGAACGGATGTGGAGAACAATCTTGCTGTGCTTAGTGGAATTGTCGAAGAGGTAAACCGAACCAGTGAAAGCCAGTCTGGAACCACAGATGGCCCTGAAGAATCTTTAGAACTCGAAGACGATCAGCCGCGAACGGGTGATGGCGCTGAAGAAGAAACGGTAGCGGAATTGATGCTTAAGGAAACACTTAACGCGAATGAGATTTTGGGCAGCCAAGAGCTTGCCGACAAGTGGTTAAAGCGAGTAGAAGCCGATCCTAAGTTCTTCTTGAAATCCAAATTCCAAATTCAGTTAAGAGATCCTGCGCCTTCCATCGAACAAGCGTCAAAACAGGAGCAAACGCAATGAGTCGATATGATTTAGCTCTTGAAGCGATTCAATCAAAGCGAGCGCGATTCACAGCCCGCACATGGTTGTTGTCGATGACTCTTATGTTGAGTTGGTTTTTTCCTGCTGTTGCTTCTGCTGCCGATATCTTCGACCTCCAAAAAAGTGGTGACGTTGAGCTTATCGCTTGGATTGGCGAGAAACCCAAGTCAGGCGACAAAATAACGCCGGGCAAAGTCAGCGTAAATGAGCAGGTCATTCTGAACATTGAGGTGGCGACACCGCGCTGGTTAACGGGCGGCACTCGAATCGGCAGTATCGAAATCCCTAACGTTATCGCTAAGCAGCGTAACCAACTCGCGACGAACTACACAGAAAGAGTCGGTGGTACTACATGGTCACGTCAGCGTTGGGAATTGACGCTTTATCCGATGACTTCCGGTGAGTTTGTTATTCCAACCGTACCGGTTCGTATCCAAGTTTCTGCTCCTGATGGTTCAAACGTGGGCGGTACGCTTTACACGCAGCCGATTAAGTTTGAAGCTTCGTTGCCTTCAGGTTTACTCGATAATGAAACGCCTTGGTTTTCTGCGACAAAAGTAGATATAGAGCAGCAATGGCAACGCTCAAGTGAAGAGCTAAAAGTTGGCGATGCTATTACTCGAACTATCACGATTAAGGCAAAAGACAGCTTTTCTGTGTTGCTGCCAGATGTGCTAACCAATAAGTCCACTAAGCAGTTCCAAGCTTACCCACAGCCCAACCGTTTGGATGACACTCAAGAACGTGGTGATTATCGCTCAAGCCGAGTTGAACAGACTGTATATGTGATTCAGCAGGGTGGTGAGTTTACGCTGCCAGAGTTTTCATTTCAGTGGTGGGACAGCAAAAATCAACGCCTTGAAAACGTGGTGATAAAAGGCGAAGTGTTTGAAGCCAAACACACAGTCCAATCTTTCATCAAAGCCTACATGTCGGTGTTTATTACTGTTGGTTTGGCGTTATTAGTCTGCATTGCGTTGATTATTTCCGTTAAGCGTTACTACGCAAACCGCCCAACACCGAGTTGGCTGGTACTACGTCGTTTAGTTAAGCAAGGTAATTGGGCTGCATTAAGAACCTTTATCTACCGTCAATTGCGAAACCAAACCTCTCAGTTAGAACTGAATAAAGTGCAACTGGATAAAGCGCAACATGGTAAATCAAATGGACAAAAGCGTTGGCTAGAAGATAGCGAAGCCCTTCAACAAGGATGTGAAGATAAAAACGTATTCACTCGTTTATGGAAAGGGTTACGTAACTTGCCCAGTGACACATCAAACTCAAGCAATTCTCGTTCAATTGCTGCTCGCTTGAAAATCCCTAAAGCCTTGCCAGACTTAAAAGATAGAACTAAGTAGCAAACTTTAGTCATTCGCATCGAACATAATCGACAGGTTCTCTACTATGGAGAACCTGTTTCTTTAATATGGAACTGTATGAAAAGTACCGAACTAAATCTAATTCCTATATTTGTCGCTATTTATGAAGAGCAGAACTTATCTAGAGCTGCTAATCGCATGGATATAAGCCAACCAGCAGTGAGTAAAGCACTTGCAAGGTTGAGAGATATCTATGATGAGCCACTGTTTCATCGCACCACATCAGGCGTAGAGCCAACCACATTCGCTATTGATATCTATCCTGCAATGGCCGCTGCACTTAAAAACTTTACTTCTACCTTATCCGCATCAAGAGACTTCGATCCTAAAACCTCAGGCCGCGTGTTTTCCATTGCCTGCGTCTCGGCGGCGAGCTACGAAATGATGCCAAAAGTCATGCGGTTAATCAGCCAAGTCGCACCAGGTATCGCGTTAGAGGTTCATCCTCTGTTTACCGAAGACTATGAGTCTGATTTAAGGCTGCAAAGACACGACGTGATTGTTGATATGACGCCTAAAGGAAGAACCATGCTTAAGCACGAGGTGATTTCTACAGAAGAGCTGGTCGTGGTGTGTAGTAGTGATCATCCTACGGTTGGCGATACCATCGATATGGAACAGTTCTTAGCACTCGAGCATGTGGTGGTCTCTAGGTGGCATGCGCGCAAAAGCTTATTAAGCTCTGAGCACTATAGTGACCTTGAGAAACGTAGAATCGTGTATCGCGCAGCGGGCATTGTAGAGATGCTTCCTGTTATCGAAGGCTCTGAGTACATCGGAGTAATGCCTGTTTCATCAGTGCGTTGTTTTGCTGAAAAGTACGCGGTAAAAACACTACCATTACCCTTCGAGTTGGAAGACCTCGATATTGGTATGATTTGGCATCCAAGCCGTACTAATGAACCAAGCCATAAGTGGTTACGAGCTAAGATCAAAGCGGCAGCAAAAGAGTTATCAAGTTAGCCTATACAAGGACATAGCCATGGACAGCATTCGCGTGATTTTAAACGGAAAGAAAGCCAATATCCCGGAATTAAGGCAAGCCACCTTTGCGGCGAGGGACAATGATATTGACCTGCAAGTTAGAGTGACTTGGGAATCGTCGGACATGTTTCGTTTGGTAAGCGAGGCAATATGCGATGGTGTTAAGCGTCTGATTGTTGTCGGTGGCGATGGAACGGTGAATGAAGCCGTTAACGCGCTCAACCTGTTCCGTGCCAGTGAAAGACCACAACTGGCGCTTGTCCCAATGGGCACTGCGAATGATTTTGCTACCGCAACGGGAATACCTAACGATATTTCGGGTGCTTTTGAACTAGCGCTGGAAGGCAAGGCGTTTGCGGTGGATAGCGTGCGTGCGAATGACCGCTATTTTATGAATGTCGCTGCGGCGGGTTTTGGTGCTGAAGTCACAGCTGAAACGCCAGTCGAGCTTAAAGATTTTCTCGGTGGCGGTGCGTATACACTAACAGGTGTGGTGAAAGCACTTGGCTTTAAGCCCTACAGTGGCACGTTGCCCATAGACAAAGGCAGCTTTACCGGCGAGATCCTTGTTGGTGCTTTTTGTAATGGTCGCTTAGCGGGTGGAGGACAAGAGTTAGCACCCAATGCATTGATTGATGATCGCTGTTTACCCAGTCGGGTATCGAGCTATCACGCGCCACCATGGCAAGGTGGGTTATCCAAGTCAGTGAGAAGTTCGCCCCGCTGTATGTGGCCTTGAAGGAGAACCTACTTCAACAAGTGGTGGTTCAGGCGGATGAAACGCCGCTCAATGTGCTCAAAGAAGAGAAGCAGTGTTATATGTGGCTTTACTGCTCAGGCGCTGACTCGCCCGAAGCGGCACTGCCGAATGTGAAAAAATCGCCTTGTACGACTATCAAAACAGTCGCGCGAGGGTGTGCCCCGTGGACTTTTTAGGTGACTACAACGGTTATCTACAAACCGATGGCTACACGGCTTATCATGGTCTGCATCACGTCACTAATGTGGGGTGCTTAACGCAAGTTCATGGACGCGAAGAAGCTTCAAGGGGAAGGTAAATCGGGCAAGGCTGATAAAGTGCTGGCTAAACCCCAAAAGCTCTACGGGATAGAATCACGCTTAAAAGGTGCGCCTGCCGAAGAACGCAAAGCAGAGCGTTAAGCGTATGCCAAGCCGATACTGGATGAGCTTTACCAATGGATGACAACCCAGAAGGTGATAGGCTCTAGCCCACTAGGCAAAGCAATAAAGTACTAGCTCGGGCAATGGCCTAAACTCATTCGTTATATCGACGATGGTCACTTATCTATCGATAATAATCGCGCTGAACGCGCAATTAAACCGCTGGTTATTGGCAGGAAAAATTGGCTATTCTCCAACACACCAAACGGTGCTGAGGCGAGCGCGATGCTTTACAGTATCGTCGAGACTGCAAAAGCCAACGGTCTTATCCTCTAAGACTACATGGTCAAGTGCATGAAAGAGCTCGCGAAAGCAGAGCCTGATATCGACGCACTTCTACCTTGGACCTCTTCGGGTCAAGTCAAAACAGACCTCAACAATATTGGCTTTGGCCTCGAAACTTACGTTTGGTGCTAACTATGCCATCGGACTCTAATAACATATTTGGGTTCTTTGATGAGTTTGAAGCTTCAGAAGGAGAGTCACAGCAACCCCCTATAGAGCTGTTTCAAGAACCCGTTGAAATTTTATCAACCCTAGATAGTCAGCCAAAGAAGGTACAACAAGAAGTCTTTGTGATAAATAAAAAGCGACATCCACTCACGGTAGTGAATATATGTAGGATCACGTCCTGCATAAGCGATTTATTCAAATTTAAAGAGTGAATTAATATCGCACCATAAAGAAAAAATACTTCAAATACTCCAGAAATGAGCATGGCTGAGCATAGGGATTCTCAGGTTTGATGATACCAATATCAGGTCAGATGGCCGAACACATTTATGGGTACAACCATGAATTTAACGCATCGCTCACTCATGGTTATCGCTATCACTGTTGCTCTTTCTGCGTGGGGTAGTGATGAAACCAGCTCACGTCCTATTAAGCCAGAACCGCTTCAGACATTACCAACAGAGCAGGTTTCAGTATCCATCGGGGACGCGACTCTTTTCGCAAATAGAGAGTCTGTTGTGATCAATACCTTAGCAGGTGACGAGCAACGCGTATCCATTGAAGCGTTTAAAGGAATCACTTACGCCGATCAACAACGTTTTCAGCACAGTCACTCCGTCAATTAGAACACAATGCTGATAGCGCTATAGATGCGACACAATTTGGCGCCGTGTGCCCACAGCTTAAAATAACCCAGCAAGAGCAATCTGAAGATTGCTTGAATCTTAATATTTGGCGTCCTTCGGAGATCAATGGTTCAGAGTCATTACCCGTGTATGTCTTTATTCATGGTGGGGACTTTGAATATGGCGCAGGTTCTGATACCGACATTAACGGTGATACCGTCGTGGCTAAAAGATACCATTCGATATACGGGTGGCGTTGGCGCTGGAAAGGCGAACCTCGATATTTTCAAAGAGTTCAGTATAGGTGCGTCGTACAACAAAACGATTCAATTCGGCACAAAAAACTCGGGAGTCGCTGCGCTTCAGCAGCTCCAGTTTCGAGTGGCAAACACACCATTGATGCTGGGTGTGAAACATATTATTGGCCAGAGCTCGGTAGAGTTTGAGACCAGTAATGAAGATGTGAATAACGCTATCAATGGCGTTATTCAATATTTTATGGGCGAAAGCTCGGTGACCTCTGGGCTGGGTGTTGTCGCGGAATACGATAATACGATTGATAATCGTTGGACCGTTTCTGCGTTTTATGGCCTGGGTAAAGCGACAGTAGAGGGCAGTCTGTCAGACGATGAAAGTGTCGATGCGTATGGTGCTGGATTTCGCTATCAGATAGCTTGCCGATATGGGTTACACATGGGGGTAGACCTCGCTTTTAGTGACGTTGACAGCGCGTTTTATATAACGGTTGGCAGTGGATTCTAATGATGGAAAGGTGGGTGTTAGTCAATCGATTGATTTTTCTACATGCAGCATAGTTTTCATAGCAATCATGAACTAATATTCTTTTACAACAAACATAACAGGTATCAATATGAAAAATTACGACCCAAATGAATTGGACGCTACGCAAGTATTACTTGATGGTGTCGATACAGATAAACGTTCGACTTTGACTAAGTTAGCGGTTGGGGCTGCGGCACTGCCTTTTGCCTCTGTTTTACATGCAGCCCCTGAAAAACTGGTTGGTCAAAACATCAAACTGATGCCTAACGAGAAAGGGCCATTTGATATCGTTATCGAAAATGGCCGTGTTGTTGATCCTGAAACTGGACTCGACGCAATTCGTCACGTCGGTATTAAAGGTAAGCGTATTGCTGCAATCTCAGACAAAAAGCTGCAAGGCAAAACAATCATCGATGCTGAAGGTCTCGTGGTTGCACCTGGCTTTATCGATATGCACGCTCACGGACAACAACTTCCTGCTGCCCGTGCTCAAGCATTCGATGGCGTAACCACCGCTCTTGAGATGGAATCTGGTCTATTCCCAATCGGAACGTACTACGATATTACTGCTGCTGAAGGTCGCCCGATTAATTACGGCGCTTCTGTAGCATGGACTTACGCTCGTATTCAAGCAAAAGAACCTACGATGCCTGCTCCTGATGGTACGATTGTTTGGTTCCAGAAAGCTTTTTCTAAAAACAATTGGCAAAATACCCTAGCAACCCCAGATGAATTAAAACAAATTCTGGGCTCGGTTGAGCAAGGTCTTAAAGAGGGGGGCTTAGGCATTGGTATTAACGCGGGTTACGCACCAGGTTATGGCCACAAAGAGTACTATGATCTTGCTAAACTAGCAAAACGCTATGAAGTACCAACCTACACTCACGTTCGTTACCTAAACAGCGCAGAGCCACAATCAAGCTTTGAAGCATACCAAGAACTCATTAGCCTGTCGGCGACAACGGGTGCACACATGCACATTTGTCACCTCAACAGCACGTCAGTACAAGATATCGAAGATTGTGCCGATTTAGTTCAATCCGCCATTGATCAAGGTTTAGCCGTTACTACTGAAGCTTATCCTTATGGTGCTGGCTCTTCCGTTATTGGCGCAGAAGTTTTCCGTGGTGACGATTGGTTACAACGTTGGGGTGTACCAAGCGCTAGCTACATGGAAGCGAATGGTAAAGCACTAAACCAAGAAAAAGTCACTGAACTACAAGCATCAGCGCCCGGTACCGTGGTTGTCATGCACTTCTTAAAACCCGATGAGAACAAAGAAGATCGCGCTAAAATGGACCGTTCAGTATTGTTCCCAGGTGCAGCTATCGCTTCAGATGCAATGCCTTGGATGGATGATAAAGGCGTATTAATTGAAGGTGATGTATGGCCACTTCCAAGCAACGCAATAGCTCACCCTCGCTCACTTGCTTGTTTCTCTCGTTTTATTGAAAAATATGTCGAGGAATACAAAGCGGTAACACTAGTAGAAGCGATGGAAAGAACTAGCTTAAACGCATGTCGTATTCTTGAGGATGCTGTGCCACAAATGGCAAATAAAGGTCGTATTCAAGTAGGTAAAGATGCTGATTTAGCTATTTTCAAACTTGATGAAGTAAAAGCCGTTGCAACATTTGATAAACCAAATGCCCTTTCTACAGGCATGAAATACGTACTTGTAAACGGGACACCTATCATTGAAGCTGGTGAAATGTTGTTAGATTCAAACCCAGGTGAAGCGGTTCGCAACAAAGTTACTGGCTAAGTTATCCTGACTTAAAAGGTTGGGCATTAGCTCAACCTTTTTTATTGCTTACCGAGTAAATATAGACAACGAAAATCGAAAGAGAGCATGCTATGAGCAAGAAGCCTATTCCAGTAACAATTTTAGCCGGATTTTTAGGAGCAGGGAAAACGACCCTACTAAACCATATATTAACCAATGCAAATGGAATGCGCATGGCTGTGATCGTCAATGATTTTGGATCAATCAATGTTGATGCGGAGTTAGTTAAATCTGAAAGTGAAAATATGATCAGCCTAGAGAATGGCTGTATCTGTTGTAACCTTGCAGAAGGACTAGTCGTTTCGGTAATGCGTTTACTCGCATTAGAGGAACGCCCAGACCATATTATTGTTGAAACTTCAGGTATCGCAGAACCCAAAGAAGTGGCACTTCAATTTGAAGATCCGGAACTGCAAGCACACGCACCTTTAAATGCAATCGTGACGACGATCGATGCGGAAAACATTTTAGGGCTAGAAGGCCCAATGGAGACGTTGTCGAAGCAGCAAATTCAAGTGGCTGACATTGTTCTGGTTAATAAAGTTGACCTAGTCGATGCTGATAAACTAGAGCAAGTCAAAGCATGGTGCCGAGTACAAGCTCCGTTTGCTAAATTGATTGATATTTCATTCGGCGAAGTGGATTTACCTATCTTATTTGATGCCCCTGAAAGTACGCGCTTTGTCACTAACAAAATAGCGGCTGATCAAAGGGAATGCCAGCACCATGATTGTCATGATGAGCACTGTCATCACGTGAACCATGATTTCGAAACATTCAGCTTTGAAACTGATCAAGCGCTTAATCTACAAAGTTTGTATCCTCTACTGCAACAGTTTTCAATTGATGCTTATCGCATGAAAGGTATTTTAAATTTAACCGATCGTCCTGATCATCGCTGTGTATTTCAGTGCACGGGCCAGCGAGCCAATGTGACGGTTGGAGATGCATGGGAAGATGATGAATCTCGTTCGTCACGGTTAGTCTTCATTGGACCTAAAGGTGGCCTTGATAAAGAGAGTATGCGTAAAAAACTGAACGCACTGGTGGCGTAGTTAGAACGGAAATGGAGTAGATGGCAAGCCTATCAACCTAGCGCTTGCCTATACCTAGCTTACCTCTGCCTACTTTGCATTGACTCATCCTAAGCATCCTTATCTTATAGAATTATTGGCTACTTTCGATTCTATTCGGTTTTTCCAAATCCATATTGCTCATTCCCCTCGCCATCTGAAACAAAATAGTCTTATCGATTTTCGAGACTCTGTTCATCAGTACCTTCTCAGAATCGGTTAACGTCAAAAAGCAGATAAAGACTCAATCGTGGGTTATTAGGGCGTGTTGATCAGCGATTGTTAGCTCGATGGTTAGTCCTCAATGATGGAATCAAAATGACGACTAAATATAGAATAAACCATGATTTGTCCCGCCATAATCGCGCCAAACATCAGCAAGGCGGACAGACCAATATTCGGAATGGGTAAAATGGAGGTCGCAAAGAAGGACTCACTTGCTCCGACAATGATTCGACTACCGGGGACAAGAATGATGATCCCTTGAATAATGTATATGAGTGGTGGAACGTGACGCAATTTTCCCATCCCCAACCCGTAAAGCGTAATGAGTATTGTGCTTACCCATGTACCTACAACCCAATCGGAAGTAAACCAATGTGGCCCCCACATGCCAATTGCCGCGACAGGAAGGCCTAAGAGAATTTCTGTCATACTTGCGTTGAAAATAAGGCCAATAGCGACAGAAATCCCGATCAGTGCGGTGACATGAAGAACGAATGGGATTTCATCAATAAATACCGGTACCGATAATGGTTGATTGATTATGTTGGCTAAGCCTAACCCCATAACAATGCCGATGAATATTTTCATTACTATGAGTGCGCTTTGTGCAAGCAGTTCGATACCTGACCGAAAGTCATTGAGAGCAAGACTGGCTAAGCCGTTGGTGACGGTTAACCCAGGAATAAAAAGGACAATGGAAGAAATGCACAGTGCCAATGTTGGTAAGCCGGGAACCTGTGCCGCTATCATACCGGTTAAAAAACTGGCTACTAAGGCGACAAAGAACTCGACAAGAATGCTTCTTGGCCCAGTCAGGAAAATTTGTGCTAGCCAGGCTATAGCGCCCAGAATAATGGATAAACCGACCGCCAGATAAGTACTGCCAACTAACATTAAATAACATGGCGGAAGCAATAAATTGGCAAAGCACAAGGTACGATTCGAGTAGGTTTCTGAACCTTCGTAATGGGAATGAGTCGAAAAGCCTTTAAGCGTTGCGACTAAATCACGTAAGTTAACCGAGGGTGGTTTTTTGTTTTCCATCACGACTTTTTGCGTGGGTTGCTCAAAAATAGTGATGACTTTTGTCGGGGTCACATCAATAGAGACATCAATGTTCTGGCGTTTTGCATAAGCTTGAGTGTATTGAGCTACCGAGTAAGGCGCACAACCAGATTGATGTAATCGGTCCGAAAAGCTCAAAATTTCTTGCTGGCATTGTTCGATATGATTTGTTTGTTTCATTCTGTTTGTTTCTCAATAACCAAGGCGATATATGTTTGAGGGGCATTCTAATTCAATAGTATCCTCATTCAAGCGTAACCAATAGTCGTGTATAGAGGACGGGCCCCTACAAACGAACAAGGCAATGGTTAAAAAGATAGGATTCATTGAATGAGAGGTTATCAGTTTATCGTTGAGGTAAATCAGTCATTGTTGAAGCTGCAACCTCAAAAATAGATCCGCTCACGCAGCTATTTGAAGGCGTAAAACTCCAAATCCATGAGGTGATTGATTTAACTCTGAGGCTTTTAGAAAAGCTCGGTAATGAGTAAAGGAAACTAATATTTAGGAAATGGAAGCCTAAATAAGATTGATGATGAGCGTTAGAATCACAACTAGAATGGAACCGACATAAGCAATTTCAATAATGTTTGAATCAATCCAGTTGCAGTATGCTTGAATTGCTAAACTCAGTTTGTTTTTCATAATGGCCTTTGGAAAATTAACCGAAATCTACTGTAAATAATAGCTTATTATGAGTGAGCTTTGGTGACGGTTTCAAAGGTTCCTTAGCGCTAACAGTGTGATTGCGGCGCTCACGTATTAACAATATCGTCCCGTGGGTTCATGGGGCGGATACAGTCGATAAGGTTTAAGAGCAGAAAATTGGGGTAAAAAAGAGCCGCTTATTTGTGGTTCATCGCGGCTTTCCAAGACCCTGTAAATAATTTTGTGTAACTGCTCTTGGTTATAAGTATTCAGTTAGTCGGTCTTCGAACATAATCATAAAGCGGTTTAGAGCTTGTTTCCAGTGATGGATTGGCATTGTCCATCTCTTGGAAGCATCCATTATCGCTAGGTACACCACCTTTCTTGCCGATTCATCTGTCGGGAACAGTTTACGCTTCTTAGTCGCTTTTCTTATCACGCTGTTCAGAGATTCAATCGCATTCGTTGTATAGATAGCTCTACGGATATCTTGAGGGTAGCTGAACAGAGTATTGAGATTATCCCAATGAGCCGTCCATGAGCGACTGATTTGAGGGTACTTGTCATCCCATTTATCACCAAAGTGCTCTAACGCCAACAGTGCTTCATCTTCAGTCGTAGCTTGATAGATTTCCTTTAAGTCTGCGGTAATGGTCTTGTAGTCTTTCCACGGAACGTATTTCATTGAGTTTCGTACCATGTGTACGATACAGAGCTGGATTTGAGTTTTTGGATAAACGGCATTGATGGCATCAGGAAAGCCCTTGAGGCCATCAACACAAGCGATGAGGATATCATTCACACCCCGATTTTGAAGCTCTGTAAGTACACTGAGCCAGAACTTCGCGCCTTCAGTTTCGGACATCCACATCCCAAGAAGTTCTTTCTGACCTTCCATATTGACGCCGAGAGCAAGGTAAATGGCTTTGTTGATGACTTGCTTATTTTGGCGCACCTTCACAACAATGCAGTCCAGGTAAACGATGGGGTAAACCGAATCAAGAGGGCGAGCTTGCCACTCAACAACTTGTTCTAAAACAGCATCAGTGACTTTCGATATTAGACTGGCGGAGATATCAGCATCGTACATTTCTTTGAAGGTTGCGACGATTTCTCGGGTAGTCATTCCTTTGGCATACAAGCTTAAGATCTTGTCGTCCATCGATTGGAATCGAGTTTGATGCTTACGAACGAGCTTGGGTTCAAAGGACGCGTCACGGTCACGAGGGATTTCTAGCTGGATCTCACCATTGTCAGTAAGTAGGCGCTTAGAAGAGTAGCCATTTCGACTATTACTATCGTTGGTCGGTGAGTGTTTTTCGTAGCCAAGGTGATCATCAAGTTCAGCATTTAAAGCTGTCTCAACCGTCACCTTGGTTAACATTTTCCTGAAGTCATCAAGATCCGAAGGCGTCTTAATTGACTTAGCGGCTTCGCGAGCGAAGGCTTCTAAAGCTTTCTTGTCCATATTGCTTATCCTTAGCCATGACTGGCTTAATTATAAGCAGATACACAATTTAAATTACAGGCTCCGTTCTAATGCCACTGCAGATTTGTAGTGGCATTTTTGATTTAGGAGCAAGCGCCTCTAATAAATAACATTGATACCCCTCCCCACTAAAGCGACAAACACATCTGTCCAAAATCTGAACGCTAAGTAACTGATTGAGTTACATAGCTATACATATCCATACTTACCCAAATCACCTTTTTCACTATCATCATTTTCTTGTTATTGGTGAGATTATTGGAAGGGTTCATGACACGACTATGTTCGAGCAATCCTTCTTCTTTGAGGTGATTATGAATGTCGTTCGCATGGGGATTGAAGCAAATACCCATAAAAATAAGGGTAAGTACAAAGCGATAGTTAAGTTTACTATTCGAGCCCTGTTTTATTATTCAGCTACTCGAAAAATGAGTAATAATTTCAACTCTGAAGAGAGAAAGTTATTATTTATCAAGCAACCCAACTTCCTTTCTAAATTTGTGACTCCCTACTTATGTACTGGCTTTAGCAATAAAGAAAAGATCGATATCTTATCCAAACACTACGACTGGTTTGAAAACACCTTCGCAACAGAAGCTAGACACCAAATCTATAACGAAAGGCTCAATCTTTTAAAACTTGAGATAGATGACAACGTTTATCTGGTTAATCTCAGCTTCGAAAGAAACGCGAGAAAAGAAGGTGAACTGACAATTTCATTGACCAACTCTCAACTCGAAAAAATGTATACCATTTCGTTTACTGTTTTCGACAACAACATCTACATCGGCGGTATACAGGGTGGCGCCAATGACAATGGATTTAGCCGCACATTCACCAAAGCTTTTTACGGTTTAAGACCTAAATCCTTCATGGTAGAAACACTACGACTGCTCGCTATTAACTTGGGTATCGACAATATCTATGCGGTAAAAGAGTCTGGTCATGTCTCGAACTCATTACGCTACGGTAAGAAAAACAAAGACATCAGCCTTAAATACGACAGTCTGTGGGAAGAGCACGATGGACAGGTGCATGATAACTATTTCTATCGTCTCCCGACAAACCCGAACAGGAAAGATCTTGAAGCTCTAAAACGTCAAAAGCGTAAGTTGTATCGCGAGCGTTATGCCTGGCTAGATCTGTATGAACAAGATCTGAAGAACGTAATCAGTCAGCACATCCGTGATCCTGTTCATTATGCTCATGACAGTTAATTTGGCTAACCTGTACTCGACTCGCTAACGCGTATTACCTTTACTAGCGTGCTTTAGTCTAATCACAGCCCTTGGACCAAACGCTCAATCCCGAGGTGATAGCTTCAAAATAAATATTAGACAATGCTAATTTACATCTTTATAGTATCTAGGTATTTCGAAAACTACTCAATCGCCGGCGACCAGCCAGTACTGATCATTAAGAAGATACAAGCTCTATGCTCGGCAATTTGTATAGTTAAACTTAGAGACAGTAATAGGTAAACGTATGACTAAAATTGTAATCATCGGTGGCGTAGCTGGAGGTGCTTCAGCTGCTGCACGCGCTCGTCGTCTTAGTGAAGAAGCCGAAATAATAATGTTTGAACGAGGACCATTCGTCTCTTTTGCCAACTGTGGATTGCCATACCACATAGGTGGCGATATCGAGGATAGAAGCAAGCTTCTGTTACAAACACCTGAAAGCTTCTTAGCTCGCTTCAACGTTGACGCACGAGTGATGAACGAAGTTACCTCTATTGATCGCACCAATAAAACCGTTACAGTCAAAAATCTTGTTGATGGTAATCACTACAGCGAGAGTTACGACTTCTTATTACTAAGCCCTGGAGCCGGTGCCGTCGTTCCTCCCATCTCAGGAATCGATAACCCCCTCACCCATTCACTACGCAATATTCCAGATATGGATCGCATCATCGAAACAATCCAAATGAATAAACCTGAGCACGCGACAGTTGTTGGCGGTGGCTTTATCGGCTTGGAAATGATGGAAGCGTTTCATCAGCTTGGGATCAAGACTTCGTTGATTGAGATGGCTGACCAAGTAATGACGCCAGTAGACCGGGAAATGGCCGGCTTTGCCCATGCGGAGATTCGTGACAAAGGCATCGACCTAAAACTCGGCGTCGCGCTTGAGTCTGTGAAATATATACCTAACGAACACATCGCAAGTTTTGATTCAGGCGAGAGCGAGAAGCACCAACACATAGAGGGTGAATTAGAATTAACACTTAATAATGGCGAGTCATTAACTACTGATATCTTAATCATGGCTATCGGTGTGCGTCCTGAGACTAAGTTAGCAAAAGAAGCAGGACTTCAAATTGGCGAACTAGGTGGTATCTACACCAATGAAATGATGCAGACTAGCGATCCTAGCATCTACGCTGTGGGTGATGTGGTCGAAGAAAAAGACTTTGTCACAGGTGCACAAACTCTAGTTCCGCTTGCTGGCCCTGCTAACCGTCAAGGTCGTATGGCTGCCGACAACATGCTCGGACGCAATGAAATCTATCAAGGTACACAGGGCACAGCTATCTGTAAGATTTTTGACCTAGCCGTTGCCTCAACAGGGAAAAACGAAAAACAGTTGAAGCGTGAAGGCGTCGACTATGAAAAAGTCTATGTGCATACCGCAAGCCACGCTAGCTACTATCCTGGCGCTGAGATTGTCTCGTTCAAGATGTTATTCGCCCCTAAGACAGGGAAAATACTAGGTGCGCAAGCCGTCGGTAAAGATGGCGTTGATAAACGCATTGATGTTATGGCAGTAGCTCAACGTGCAGGTATGACCGTTGATCAGCTTCAACACCTTGAATTAACCTATGCACCACCTTACGGGAGTGCCAAAGACGTGATTAACCAAGCCGCATTTGTTGCCAACAATATTATTAAAGGTGACGCGACACCTATTCATTTCGATGAGATTGCAACATTAAGCGACAACCAACTCCTACTCGATGTTCGTAACCCTAGCGAACTAGAAAATGGTGGCTTTATTGAAGGCGCAATCAACATTCCTGTCGACCAACTGCGTGATCGAATGAGTGAGCTCCCAGCAGACAAAGAGATTGTAATCTACTGCCAAGTCGGGTTACGTGGTAACGTGGCTTATCGCCAACTCGTCAACAACGGCTTTAAAGCACGCAACTTAATCGGTGGTTATAGAACACTCATGTATGCAAAAGCTTAAGGATTAATACTTAGTCGCCGGTAATGGTGCGCGGACACTTACGGGCTAGTTGCTAGTTGCTGAGAGAAAGTCGCTCATAAATAGATGCGAGTAGTTAATAGTAAACATTGAAAAACCGAGCTTGGCATTTAAGTAAGTGCCAAGCTCTTTTATTATTCGTAGGAGTCAATAAAAGCTTGCAGTGCTCGCTGATCGACAATTTCTAACCATTGATCTCCTTTTCTGATGAAACCTTTGTCTAATAGGTCTTTAACCGCTCTTCGATACACTCTGCTCGATGTACCAAATCGTTCTGCTTCTTGATTCACTTTATCGAAACCGCCTAACACAGTGTTAGTCTCGCTTTGAACCAATAAATCATAGGCAATATTGTAGGTAATTGAGTGTAAAAGACGGTTAGTGTAAATACCCATAGAGTCTTGATAATCTTCCGCCAATGCAGAGGCAAAGAAGAACATCATCTCCGGATTTTCATGTAGTGCTTCTGCTAGCTTCTGAATGCAAATAACATCAACTTGCATGTGTTCATCAGCCACTACGTTCCACTGACAAGGGGTCTGCGTGAAAAACTCCATCTCACCAAAGATATGGTAATCGCAATTCACCTCGCCCAATTGAAAACGTCGCCCATTAGCTGCAGAAATACTCATAGAGACTCTTCCAGCGGGCACTACATAAAGGTATTGAAGCTGTTCACCTTGGCGTAGGATTTCATCGTTTTGATTGAAGTAACGAGAGTTAACTTGGTGTTGGTAGATGAGATCTCTAAACTCAGAGCTTTTTTGTTCTAAGTAGTTTTTAAAGCGTCCGCTTGAGTATGGTGCAATCTTCATACTTACTCTCTCATTGCATTACTGCTGTTTATATTCAAACGATTGTAACCACTTAAACCACAGGAGAGAACCCAATAAAAAAGCGAAGGTCTCCCATCGCTTTCTTCTTGTATTTATTCAGGCTCTTATTGAGTAATTAATGCTTCCAGTGCCGCTAAAGATGCTAGCCGCTCTCCTTGCATCATTGCCTCTGCCTCATCGACATATTGCCCAACGCCCTCTTTTACATCTTGTTCATACAAGACAACATTGTTCAGGATAGAAGCTACATTAAGCCCTCTCAAGCGTCCAACGGTAAACAGCGCGGATGTTTCCATGTCTGCACCTAAAATGCCTTTGCCATTCCAGTACTGACAAAGCGCCTGTTCGTCATCGGTATAAAAGCTATCGTGTGAGCGCACCGTTCCTAAATAGTAAGGTGTTGATTGCTGCTGCAAGAACTTATCTAGCTCTTTGAGCAAGGAGAAGCTTGCATAGGCGGGATACGACGGCTTAACGTAAGCGGTAGATCCCCCCTCATCGCGAACCGCGCCCTCTGCAATAATTAACTCACCAAGCCCGATATGTGACTGCATCGCACCTGCAGACCCTACTCTGACGATATGAGTCACACCACAAAGCTTAAGCTCTTCTACCGCAATGATCATTGAAGGTGCGCCAATGCCCGTGCTGCAAACTGATATCGCTTTCCTTTGATATTGACCGGTGAAGATTCGATATTCACGGTTCTCAGAAACCATCTCGGCATCTTCAAGCAATCTCGCGATTCGATTCGCTCTATCAGGCTCACCACAAACAATAACTAACGGAGCAATTTGCGTTTCATCAACGCCAATATGAGGTTGCTTTGCCATCTTCACTCCTAAGAAGCCGTTGCTTGAGTGAGTGATTTATCACTATTTCGCTTTGCAGTTCGTGCCCACTCACGAGTACCGTTTGCCGCAATAAACATTAAGATTGTGTATTGTACCGACATTGCGTAAACGCCCTGTGTTGCATAAATACCAACACTAATAATGTTAATCACAATCCACAGTATCCAGTTTTCAACATACTTACGTGTCATAAGAACTTGAGCAACAATAGATAGAATGGTCATCGTTGCATCCCAGAATGGGAACGCATCCGGTTCAAGCACTGGCTCCGCTAAATCCGCACCAAATAGATTCAGGCTATCTACCGCGATGTTTGCTAGCGCAAAGAAGAATGGGTCGATGTACATAGTTAGCAAAGCAATAGAAATCGCACACGCTGCGGCCGTTGCTACTAATTTATTTTGGCTCAACCAACGAACTTCTAGCGTTTCACCTTGCTCATTAGGACGTGTCCATGCGTACCAACCGTAAATGTTGGCGCAAAAGAAAAAGAGTTGTAGAAGTAACAGTCCGTATAACTGAATTTGGAAAAAGATAACCGCGAATAAGATGACATTCAGCAATCCGAACAGGTAGTTAATGGTTTTTTCTTGGCTTGCAAACCAAATACACAACAAACCAAACACGGTGCCGAATGCTTCAATCCAGCTCATTGCGTAGCCATCCCCTATTGGGATATTGACTAAAGTATTGTTGATATCAAGTAGAGCGAATAGGTCCATAGATGTGTCCTTTATTATTTGATTTTTGTAGCACCTATATTATTGCGCCGATAGAAACAAAGAGGAGGACATTTGTCCCCCCTAGATTGCATGCGATCATAAATCAGAATATTAAATCCGGAAAATCAATTTCACGGGAAGATGTCATAGCCCTCCCACAGTCTCGAACTCGAAACTCCAGCACCAGAACAGCCCCCTTCCAAAAACGGAATTTTAACTTACTGGCTAAACGCCGATATCGCGTTGACGGTTACGTTTGAGAAGCGCATGATTTTATTTCGAGCAGAATCGTTGTCTGGCGTGTTAACCGTGTAATCGCCCCAAAACTCGTTCTGTGCAACGTACTCAATTGTATGGCAGGTCACATGAATAAAGTAATTATGTTAGTAATGGGGCTGCTTTTTACCAGTCGATTGTTTGCCAGTATTGTTCCTCATGTTGGTCAACTTGAGCATGATGCGCCTATTCTCCTTCGCTCGGCATTGATTGTAGGGGTTGCGGCTTACGCAGTTTGGAGTGCATTTAAATACTTCAAAAAGATCAAGGCCTCAGATTCAGATCAACTGTAACGGCGAAAGTCCAAAAGCTTTTGAATAAGCCTCTAATTTCGATTACTGATCTGCGAAATAATCGACCAAGATTTTACGCCACTTTCGTGACTCACGAATCTTCAACAGGGCGCGGTTAATCTCTTCTTCGTACACGTTATTTTCAGTGATTATGAAACCGTAGTTGGACTTTTATAACTGATAAAACAACACCGCTATACCAAGCTTAAGTTTGATAGCTAGAAACTGACATAAACTGACTTTGTGCCGACGAACATAACTTTCCGCACTGAGTAATTTGGCTTTCTAGGAAGTAGATATTACGTCTACTTTTCACCCATTGGGCACGAACTTCCAGTTCTTGACCAATCAAAATCGGATGATGAAAACGAGAGGTTAAACTCACCGTCATCGCCTTGATATCATTCTGAAATAGACAATGCAACATCGCGCTGTCATGCAGTGTAGTGACAATGCCACCTTGCATGATGCCATCGTAGCCCTCAGCTTTATCTGTTGGTACAATCTTGGCTCTGGTTTTATATTTAGCTACTGCCTCATGCTTAGTTAAAGTGTCATGCTCGCCAATAGCTTCAAAACAAATGGCGCTGTCGTTGAAAAAACCTTGGCTGCACACTTGGCAACGCCGATGATTGTGTGGAAAGAAAACCTTCATACTTACCTTTACCCATAGATTGCTAGAGATTGATATGGCTCGACCAAAAAAAAATCGCCAGTTGTGTACCCGTACGGCTTACTCTTGTTTTAAGCCCAATGGTGTTCCTATGGACGAGCTTCATAAAGAAGAATTGCTATTGGAAGAGCTCGAAGCCTTGCGCTTGGCTGATCAAGAAGGCCTGAGCCAGCTTGAAGCCGCTGAACAAATGCAGGTGTCTCGCCAAACGTTCGGCAACATTATCAAGCGTGCACGAGCTAAAGTCGCCAAGTGCATCGTCAATGGTCACGCGTTGGTGATTCAAAGTAGTTAATTAACGTGTTAGCCAGAAGTTATTTAACTCAGTGAGCGAGAACTCTGATGCTTACTTCGATACTTAGCTTGATGGCTCAGTAATCTGATACAGCTTTTTGCTTTGCCCTTCACACACATCCTTGCAATTGCATTCACGCTCAATATCTAACTGCGCCAATCCTCCACAGCTGCCTTTGATTGGCTTGCGCGAAAAAATCACGCCTATCGCCATCAATGTAACGACTCCGACAAACCCCAATAGCGTCAACAAAAAGGTCATTGTCGGAACCCTCGAATAGCACCTAGCTGATTAGGCTGTACCATTAGAATCGAAGCTTGTTTTTTGTGCCCGTTTTGGCCGCACGTTTTATTGCCACACCCACTATTTCTCGGCTCGCGACCATAATCGAGATCGGTCACTTCCCGTAGATTGTCGAAATCCAAAGCCCCGATTTCTGCCTTACCTGTCGATGCCAAGACTCGAATATCGTTATTGAACAAGTGCGCCAGCATCTTCTTACCAATATAACGAACCACCACAGATTTCACATCGTAAGAACGGAGAACCGAAATCCATTGCTTCTTTTTATTGCAAGAGGTGTCGGAGTCAATCAAAGGAACAATCTGTTTTATCTGTCGTTGTTCATCGACAATCGCGATCTGTGGGGAACGAGCAAAGTGGTTGCCAACATGAAGGTCGCGACAAGGTACTGCGTATAACATAGTAACTTCCTGTTATTGATGATCAGGAGTTCAGCATACGCCCCATTACTGGCATATGCCAATAACTATCATGTGAAAAATAAGATTTACTGAATCGATAACTAAGATCACAAGCACCCAAACTTACCGTCATCTTCAGCCTATCTCAGTTACCTTTCAAATAACCATATATACTAGGGGGTAGTATTTTTACTGGGGGTATTTTTTGCGTTGTTAATGCCTGTTATCAAGAGCCAAGCTCAAACCCATTACAAAAAGGCCTCGCACAACCGAGAGCTTAATCGACTATTCAACGTCACACACTAGTCTGAATAATGTCGAATTAGGGATCAATCAAAGATGTTTATAGGAAAAATAGGTTGGATTGAAAATCAAGAATTGCAGTCGGCTTCAATGTAAACAAGCTTATAATTTGAAGTGAACAACGCATCGAGTTGTTATAATATAACATCACACTAAATTACCATCATTTCTCATGAAACAGCCATTTATTCTAATCGATGTCATCAATCGCCTCTCCACACGCTATGTAAGCCGTTTCTCGACATGCTTTCGCTCTCTCAAGGGCTTGACTGTTGGCCTAGCATTATTGTGTTTTGCGCCAAATCTATATGCCCACCCTCACTCTTGGATAGAGATGAAAACTCATATTGAGGGAGAGAATGGCATGATCACCGGTCTCTCTATGGAGTGGTCTTTTGATGCAATGACCTCGATGTACATGTTGGATGGAGAAGACGTCTCTGCCGATACAGAAACTGAAACATTCAAAAAGCTCGCTGCGTCTGTAATCGAAAACATGATGTACGAGCACTACTTCACGTACTTTTATGATGGTGAAGAGCCCATCAAATATCAGGTGGTTGAGAACGCAAAGTTTGAGCGTGATAAAGCCAAGATGGTTCTAACATTTGACCTACCACTTTCTAAACCTAAGCCTGTGACACGAAACTCGCTTCGCGTATTGATTTTTGACCCTAGTTACTTTGTCGACATGTCGTGGCTATCCAACAGCGACGTGACATTGTCACCTGAACTAGCAAGACAATGCCATTTAGAATTAATCGAGCCTAACCCGACGCCAGAGCAAATGAGTTATGCAATGTCTTTACCTGTCGATGCAGATCCAGATAACACGCTAGGCCAACTGTTTACACAATCGGTTGAGCTTCATTGTGCGGCGGTTCCCGCTTCTTAGTCGCAGTGGTTCGTTTCAGCCTTTAAGTCAGCGTCTAGCTGATTAAGCATGGCAACTAATTAACAGAAAGATTTCAGATATAGGTTCTTGTTAAATGAAGAAAAATCAATCCAAAATCAATCACTACCTCATTGGTGCTGGCGCGTTCGTGCTTATTGCTATTGGTGCGTATCAACTGTGGTCCATGTGGCCATCGTTAGTTATCTCTAGCATTCAATGGCAAAGAGAAGTCAATTCAGAACTTGCAGACCTGCTCTATGAAGCTAAATCCAACCCTTGGGGCGCAGGCAGTTACCTTATCGGGTTCAGCTTTATCTATGGCATGCTTCATTCTTTGGGGCCTGGGCACGGCAAAGTTATCGTGTCGACTTACTTAGCGACTCACCCAACCAAAGCCAAGGCGAGTTTAGTGCTTACGGTCGTCTCCGCTTTTTTACAAGCATTGGTCGCAATCTTACTAGTAAGCGTGTTGCTGTGGGGCTTTAGTGCTTCCATGCGAGTAGTGAATGACAAAGCGAATATGTTTGTTTCATTAAGCTTTGCCTTAGTCGCGGTCGTCGGCGCGCTTATATGTTGGAAGGCTTTGAAAAACATCTACACCGCTATGCGTAAGCCTAAGCTGAAAGTGAAAGCCATCACTACACTCGCAACAGACACAGCTGCGACAATTTCAGCGCGTTCGCCAATGGCACTTCGTTCATCAATATCAGCCCCTTCTCCGATAATCGACGCTACTAGCACAATGCAAGCCGCAGCTAACACTCATGCAGATCATTCTCATGCCGACTGTGGGTGCGGCCACCAGCATGTAGCCGATGCAGACGCAATCAACAAAGCCTCAACGCTCCGAGAATATGCTGGAATTATAGTGACGATTGGCGTAAGACCGTGCACCGGAGCCATCATGGTACTGCTTTTCGCAAACATGGTTGGCCTATATTGGATGGGCGTATTGAGCGCCTTTGCGATGGCCGTAGGGACAGCATTAACAACCTCATTAATCGCAATGATGACGCTAACAGGCAAACACTTAGTGAAGCGCTACTTGGCAGCAGGCAACAAGAACAGCAATGCCTCATTGAAAGCCACAGGTCACTACTTGCAACTCTTTGGCGGCATTTTGCTTGTGTTGATTGGCTTGTTATTGATGAACGGTCAAGACAGCGGCATGTCCCCTGTATTCACTATGTAGCGAACGATGTAATAACAAACCTCAGTTTATTGCGACCTTTACCATTTTTACTAAAAAACACTAGCCCTTATCTCTCAAATCTGAATTAACAGCCACATAATTTCTACTAACCTAACTTTGCACAGCCAGTTAGGTTAGTAGTCAGCCATTCAGAACAGCGCGCTCTATGTAGTTCTGTAACAAACCTACATCCAACTTTGATTTTCCTATTCTTAGCTACTCTTTCATAAACTAACTTAGATTGTTCTAACAATATTAGAGCACTATCCCCCCCTCCTTTTGAAAATAAGGACATAACTTCCGCAATCCAGAAACTGCGATCGCACTCTTCCTATTTTGAAAAAAAATAGAGCAGCAGTTTTATCAATTGAGTAACAAGCCGAAATTATACCCAATAAATTTCACATCAAACTCCAAGCCTTTACCTTACAACTACAGATAGAGCTTTCTTCAACCAAATTCTTGGATAACCTATACTCAAAGGTAAACAAATGAAACTATACATTCCGAGCGCCACGCTCAGTGTTTTGTTACTTTCTCCGAGTTTCGCGAGTGCCGAAGATATACCTGATTCACACGAATTGCGTAATTTCTCGATGCGTTCACAAAGCTCTGGGATAGCCCCACCGCAAGAAGTACTAGGCGTTTATGTTGTCAATTCTGGTCCTGGTCTGGATACCGGTTGTACCTATGCTTCTGGCGGACCTCTACTTATCTCTTTACCTGTTCCTATGGTTGTCAGCCCCAACGTTTTACAAAGTGACGGGAGAATTGCTCCGAGTAAACTGGGCGATATGCAGCAAAAAGGCGTTATCGGTTCTAACGCAAGGATCAGCATGCCGGTCTTCGACATAGACTCCAATGCCAACGTCAGTAATATTGCTCCAGAAATAGATATCGTATCTTTTAACGGAAAGTCTTTAGGTACGCTGCAAGGCGCTGATAACCGTTGGACGGATACTAACCTTCAAGTCGATATCAGTGATGTCAAGTTCGGCCAAAACAATGAGATTCGCGTCGATATTGATACTGGCAATACGGGAGACAACTGGTGTATGTCTGTCGATTGGGTCTCAATCGAGTTTGATGTTGCCATTCCTGTGATTCTTGCTCATGGCATTGCTGCACAATCAGACACTTGGGATGATGATACGGCTCCAGGCGTGCTTTCTACACTTGATGACTATGGCATTCGTTATACTCGTTTCTCTGCTGACAAAAATGGAACCACAGCGACTAACGCTAATATCTTGAACAACAAAATTCAGGGTTTTCTCGATGAGTTGAAATCCGACAAAGTTCACGTCATTGCACACAGTAAAGGCGGGCTAGATACCCAAAACCTCAAAGCACTTAGCCCTTCCTTTGAGATAACCTCCCTTTCTACTTTCTCCACACCTCACCTTGGTAGCGTCGCAGCAGATTTGTCGGTGATAAAAATGGACCACTACGCCGATATCTACAGTAACGTCAGTACCGATCCAAATAATTACGCTGGCAAGTACATGCAACTCCCAAATATTCCGTTTGCGGGTCCTAAAATGCCTGGTATCCGTGATCTAACAACGGATACAGCATCAAACGCGATCCAAATGCGTACTCGCGGCAATATTGCAAATACATTTTCTATTGGGGCAAATGCCGATCTCAACCAAGACGGTGTTATTGAGAAAGATCCTGATATCGTTGGCCTATTCCCGTGGGGATCGCGTTGGGCAGGCGTTACCGCTTGGCAGGCGCTAAGAAGCTTTAGTTCTGCGGCCTACCTCGATACTCAAACTCAATCGGTCACAATGCCAAGTGTGCATGGACCACAAGCTCATCCAATCACCATAGTCAGTTACCAAGCCATTCAAACAGTACCGCAAGAAAATGATGTTGTTGTGACCTTGGCAAGCGCTAACCCAAGTTATACCAATGCATTGGGTAACGTATTGGCTAACCACTCAACAATGAAAACGGGACAAAACGTTGAACGTTTTCTACAACAAATTATTTCAATGCGCTAAGGAGTGGCCACAATGAAATTCATCAAGCAATTAGTGATGGTGTTCAGTCTTTTCTGTACCTTCATCACACCGGCTATCGCCAGTAATGCAATACCCGTTGGGATGAGTACAAGCACGACACTATCTCAACCAGTGACTAGTAACGATAACGAAGTCACAATGCTATTTACCATCGACAAAGCGGAAGCCCTAAAAGCAGAAATCATCGTGCCGTTGGATGATGCAACCGTATATTTAGTCAAGCCTAACGGGCAAGTCGCAACATCATCCAATGATGTGCAAGCGAACATACTTTCAGGTGACACACAAAGTCCGCCGCTACCGGGCAGCTATTTATTTTTGCCTGAAGTAACTAACCCTGAACCTGGCGAATGGAAGATCGTCGTTGATTTTCCAAACCCAAGTTACAACACAGTAATTATTGCTCAGGTTGCGATCCAATCCCCTATTGCGTTTGGCATGGCGATAGCTGCAAACCAATTTGTGGTCGGTGAACCAGTTCCCGTTTCTGCATTACTGACAAACAAAGGGAATCCAATCACAGGTGCCCAAACCAGCGCAGTGATCATTGATGAAGCTGGAATAAAAACACGCCTGACGCTTAAAGATGAGGGTGTCAATTTCGATGCTATTGCTAAAGATGGTGTCTACAGCAATATTTTCGTTCCACCCGCTGAAGGGGATTATCTAATTGAAGGCATAACGTCTTTTGAAGAATATGGAACAACTATCACTCGCCAGACAAGTAAAAAAATCCACGTACTACCCTCTGACATTGAATTTGTCAGCCTCTCACTCGCTCCACTGTTTTCCTCTGAAGGCTGTGTTATTGCCTTAGAGCAGCGCTTGGAACTTGATGTTAAATCCGCGGGGGATTTTGCCATTCATGGTTACCTCACCGATGGAATTGACGAGCTCAACACAAGCAAACGTCTGCAACTCAAACCTGCGAAGCAAATCGTCACTCTACAGTACTCAACTGAAGATATTTTTGGCGCGTTTGATTCAGCGTCTACTTTGACCTCCAACCCGACGATCATCTACGCAATCACTCAAGATGACATACGAATTTCAGCCCCTCGAATTCAGTTTGAAGAATTTATTGATTTAGCATCTTTTGAGCGTTGCCGCGAACCGATTGAAGTCACGGGGAGTTTAGTCACTACACCGACTATGTCGCAAGATGGAACCTACATTGATTCGCTGAGTTTTGAGTTTCCTATCCATGTTACGCGCAGTGGAACTTACACAGGTTCGGTAAATATCGTTGGTGCAGCCGGAGAGTATTTAGAGCTAGTGAGTTTCCAAGAACCGCTTGAGGCTGCCGAAAACACCATCAAGTTTACCGTTCCTGGTGACACGTTTAAGCAAGCCGATGGTCCTTATGAACTGAACGCACTGCTAATCTACAGTGGCGTTGACTCCTATCGACAAGGAGTTCTCGGTCAAACTCCACCATACCAAGCCTCTGATTTCAGTCCGCCAGTGAATGTGACCCTCCCCTCTAACCTATTCGGTTTGGAAAGAGAAAACTGGCAAGCAACCCCGGCAACACAAGTCACGCAACATCGTGTCGGTGGTTACTTGAGAGCGGGGGCTTCAATCCCATACGACTACGAAACACTAGCGAGTTTTGACTTAAGTGAGGTTCGAGGGAAAATTAAACAGGCAACGCTTATTGTTGATTTCGGAGATTCAACCCTTCAATTTCCATTCAACAATGTGACTGCGCATATCGTTAATCAAACTTGGTCTCCAAACACACTGGATTACGACACGTTCTGTGAGTCTTTTACAATATGTGCAGCATGGAGTAATCCACTTACTACATTCAACAACGTAGAAGCAGGTCAAACGCTTAGGTTTACCAACTCTAAACTATTAGAAGCATTAAATGAGAAGAGAGTGTCTGGGTTGAACAAACTAGATATTGCTCTTACCTCTTCTCCCTATGAAAGAAGTTTCTTCATTAACGTTAAGCAGGTGTCATTATTCATCGAGTACTGATCCTAAAACTGAAATAGAATAAGGCCATGCCCAAGGTATCGCTTTGGGTATGGCCTCTCAGAGTGAACGGTGATGAACTTTGCAAGCTTCATATATTTATTCTGTTAGAGCACCCTCAACAGCAGTGATAAAGCACACTAATCACTATAGACTCCATCAACCAACAAAATGAGATCGAAGTTTTATCCAAAAATGCCAGTAGTCCCAACAACCGGGTGACTCCACAGGTCTATCCATCCCATCACCAATTTTTTAGGTGACTTTAAAGATGCCCCTACACTAGTCTGATAGCTAAAGTTAGAATAGACCCGTTAAGTATCATCGATTTACAAAACAGAGCCAAAATATCTAAATAAAAACAGTGAGAAGCGATACAATAATCAAGTTGCAAAATTGCAGCGTGGGACACCTGCCCACTGACAGCCCATTCACAGAGAACCATAAAGTAGCCTCACATGTCTAAAGAACCCGGTTTCACTACAGAATACAAACTCGACAAGACGTTTTTCGCGGAGTGTTATGATCAAACTAGCCTTCCGACTCAATTTCCCAAAGCCTACTTAAAAGGAATACTGTTTCTTATTTTTGGTGTGGTTCTGCTGGAGTTTGAACTATTACCTAACGGCTATGTTGGCTGGTTCTTTATTGTTTTGAGTGTGATTGAAGCATTCAGTGTGTACTGCAAAAGAACCTGGTGGTTATGGCGACAAAAAATCAGCTCAGGCGCAGGCAGCAAAATTGTCTTTCAAGGTGACGCTAACGGAGTAAGTTACAAAAACCACAAAGCGACCAACACCATCGCGTGGAGTGACATCGACCAACTTGAGCAGACCGATCTTGGTTTTATCCTGCATATCGGTAAACAGCGCCAATATGTGAGTAAATCTTGTTTAAACGATGAAGCTATTGCCTTCATGATTGAACACCACGCCGCATCAAAAGCGAAATAACACCAATAAATGCCTGCTGATTTAGCAGGCATTTTTCTATCACTTTTAATTCTACGTATCGAATTACCGGACAATAACAATGAATACCGTGTACCAAATCAGTGATTGCCACCTTTCCGATGAATCCAGCTATGAGAACCTGCGCAGAGCACTGGAATACGTCAACAAAGACACGGCATGCAAGACCATCTTTCTGACTGGTGATATTTGTTGTAACCCAAAGTCTGGCGACTACGTTCGATTAGAGGCATTCATTAGGCAACACATTAGCGACCAATCCATTTACGTGATTGCGGGTAATCATGATGACTCTCGCTTAATGCGCACAGAGCTAAAAGGCTCGACGATTTATGTCACCGACAAAGCCACCATCGGTGAACGAGAGTTTGTGTTCCTAGACTCAAGCTTCAAGCCGCTAGACAGCCGCCACCCACTTGGTTCAGGGCGTATTGATAACCGCGGCATGGCTCAGCTAAAACAACAATTGAGAAAGGCCAATGATCCTATCGTGGTTGTTCACCACCCTGTCATTCCAGTCGGTGCAGATTGGATGAAAGCGATCCGCCTAGAGAACGATACTGATGTGATGAAAGTGCTTCGAAAATATCGCGTTCGTGACGTGTTCTGCGGTCATGGCCATGATGAAATAACAGCGACACAGCAAGGCATAACTCAATATATGGCCCCGTCGACAGCCTATGGCTTTGACCACTCGATCAATGAATACAATCGCAGCGAGAAGATAGGATTAAGTCGAATCTCGTTCTGTACTGATTCCATCAACTACCAAGCTGTCTATTTTTGAACCCTATCTTACTGTCTTAAACCTCATAGATTAGCTTTCAAATAAACCAAACTATATAGAGCTATGCCAATAGAAGAGGCTTGCGGCGATTCAATTTATCAATCTGTGATTGAAGCCCACAACCCAACTTCCACAACGGGTCAACGTTCAGTAGAAGAAATTACCTGGTTAGCACTGATGACTGTAAAACAAATGCACGATTTAGTTCGGCGCAATCTCGAAAACGAAGAGCTCGAAAACTAAAAGTTTGAAAAAGAATTATCTAGAAAACAGAAAGCTTGAAAGTTTGAAAGTTTGAAAGCTGAATACGTAGGATTATCGCCCCACTCTCACAAGTGACCAGAGCCTTGCAAACGTTATTACCCTAAGGTTTGCTAGCAAGGTCTTTGTGATTGATAATAAAAGCAATATAGGCGCAACTCTGAGCTTTTTGCCTCGTTTAGTTCGACAGTATATTGCTGAAAACCCCAATATTGATGTTGATCTTGTTGAGATGACGGCTTCTGAACAGATCGAAGCTCTGGACAAACGAGAGATCGATATTAGCTTCTCTCGCCCACTGCCGAACCTGCTTGTTGATGATTACACCTCGGTGACGATTTATACAGATAAGCTTGTTGCTGTTTTGCCCGTCACCCACGAGTTGGCTAAATACTCCACCATTCAAATGAAACAACTGCAGCAAGACCCTTTCATCTTATTTGAACGTGAACAAGCGGTAGGATTATTTGACTCCATCATTACTCAATGTGACCTATCTGGATTCTCTCCAAATATAAAAAAACAACCCAACAACATGCAAACCGTGTTAACCCAAGTCTCTTCTGGCTTAGGTGTATCTATCGCACCGCATGCAATTCGTGATTTACGCAGTGAGGGATGTGTATTTGTTAATCTTGAATCTGTGGACGTACAAATGCCATTAGTGATGACACACCATTCGCATACTCTATCCCCTACAGCCAGTGTCTTTGTTGCTGTCGTACAGAGTGAAATTGAGGCGATTCAACAAAACATGGCTTAGAAAGTTATCTATACCATATTCGTATAGAATTTAAATCAAATGGTTATTTTTGTTATTCAATCGCTAACCTTAGACTTAGCTCATCGAAATCATTCATTAAAACGATGAACCAAAGTTAAGGTGTCACCATGTCAAAATTGACTACAGAAGTGTTGAGCACAGGACGTTTATTACTGATGTCGAGCGCAGTCTCGGCAACTGCTGCAAACCTTTATTATAACCAACCCATCTTACCTAAGATCGGCGCAGAGCTAGGGTTAACAAGCGAACAGCTAGGCGCAGTGCCAGCTGCCGGTCAGATTGGTTATGCCGTGGCATTGCTATTCTTATCGCCCTTAGGAGACACGTTACCCCGCAGACGCCTAATAGCGATCTTGTCTGTCATGTTGGTGTTGTCATCTTTTGTCGCGTTTACTGCATCTAGCTTAGTGGCTCTGGTTGTTGCGTGTTTTGCGATTGGTTTGAGTGCCAACATCACTCAGCAGCTGATTCCATTTGCAGCGTCACTAAGTACTCCAGAAACGAAAGGAAAAGTCATTGGCACATTAATGACAGGCCTAACTGTGGGCATCTTGCTTTCGCGTACACTCAGTGGGTTCATCGGTGAGCAGTTTGGGTGGCGCGCGGTATTTATGATGTCAGCAATTATTGCGATGGTCTTTGGTGTGTTGCTGTATGCCTTTTTACCGACGAACACGCCGACAACGAAAATACCTTACCTTAAACTGGTTGCGAGCATGGCCACGTTAATCAAGCAGCATGCGACACTGCGTACTTCCGCTTTAACTGGCGCGCTTTGGTTTGCTTCGTTCAATGCGCTGTGGGCGACGTTAGCTCTGCATGTCAGTGAATCTCCGTTTAACTACAATGCACAACAGGCAGGAATGTTTGGTGTTATTGCTCTTGCTGGAGTCATTGGAGCAAAAGTTTCAGGGTCACTGGTGAGCAAGTTTGGCTCTCGAAACATGATCAGTATGGCGTTAGTTATTATTACTGCTGGTTTTATTATATCGGGGCTTTTCGCTGACACATTGGCTGGATTGATCGTCGGTATCATTCTCATCGACCTTGGGGTATTTAGCGCTCAAGTATCGAACCAAGTACGCGTATTCTCAATTGACCCACAAGCTCAAAGTCGTATCAACGGAATCTATATGCTTGGCTACTATCTCGGTGGTGCGTTTGGTTCATTTGTGGGAATTCAGGTATTTGAACGTGCGGGTTGGATTGGTGTTGTGGGCTTTAGTATTGCAGTCGTGATATTGAGTTTTATCGTTAACCGTTCAAATAAGCAATAAGTCACCTCGTCTTAATTCTTGAACTTACCAATATGCACAACGGATATTCACTCTGTAATTGATAGCAAATTACCACCCAGTGATTTGCTATCGTTCTAGATCTAATAAGGCAGTAGTAACTCTACTCTCTCAAGTTTTGAATATCATGATTCTCAAACAAGCTTTCCCGCCTAGAGCGCTGTTATGCCTTTGCGAGATGATCTTGGTCTATTCTTATCATTTAGACGACTGAGTTCCGAGGCTTTGAGTATGAATAAACTGTTTTTTAATCTTATTGGTTTTTCTTTTGTCCGGATGCGGAACAAGTGATAGTGCTTTGATTGAGAGTGGTCACAACACCTCTTACATACAAGGTTTTCATGACGGTAGGCATAGCGGCATGCAAGAAAGCGGCAATAGCTTCGAAAACTACATAAAAGATGGAAAGCGTTTTGAATCAGACAGTGACTACAAGCAAGGCTGGATCGCGGGTGAGTCTGAGGGGAAAAAGCTACAAGCAGAAGCAACAGCGATCGGTAAAGGTGCCGCTGCTGGTTATCCTCAAAAATCGACAACGACGGATTTAGATGAAGTAGCAAAAGACACCTTAAAAGGCGTCGATACATCGGGCTTAGAGAATTTAAAATAAAGGTATAACAAAGCTAAGGTTAGGCTCCTGAATAACTCGCACCTTGCCCTACGCTTACAAATGCACCTGAGCAAAAATCGATCTGCATCAGCATATAGTTTAATAATGATTAACTACTAAACATTCATAATACAAATTGCGCAATACTGAATTGAGAGAGTTCATTTTTACGCTGTTGGTGATTTCATGGATGTACACACCTTAGCTATATATACCTCTTTGTTAGCAGCTACGGTTGCGAGTGCTATGTTGTTAACGCATAAATATATACTCGCAGGCACCACGTTAGGGGTAAATTATATTGCTTATGCTGCTTTGCTGTTAGGAGCCAGTGTTACCCCGCTTTCGTTCGGCGTTACTCAATCTTCAGAATCCATTGTTTTTCTTTCCAATGGTGCATACGCAACGGCTTTTGGTTTGTTACTCGTCGGTATAACCGTGTTACGCGGAGCAAGTCGATCTTTTCTCGTAATATCAATCATCATTAGCTCCCTTGGCATTAGCTTCTTCCTTTATAGCGCCCTAATTGCGCCTTCTGTAACTTCTAGGATCGAGGCTCGAAGTATTCTCGTTGTGACGATATGTATCTTAGCCCTCTGTGCAAACTATTCAGGGGAAAAGCACGATAACAGAGAAGCAAAGTGTCTGTTGAATCTGACCCTGTTTATCAACATTCTCTATATGGCAATTAGGGGCGTACTTGCTCATACCAAAGGAACGAATTCGAACTATTACCTGATATCAGATATTCGTAAATTGTCTTTCGTTATCATGACAATCACAATTGTTAACCTCGCATTTTCAGTGTTTTGGATCTTAACTGATCGTTTGTTGAAGCAGACCTATCGTTCATCGATCACTGATGAACAAACCGGCCTTTATAACCGTAGAGGCCTAGCAGAACTGATACCCAAGCTTGTTCAACCAGGCCGAGAGAGTGACATTTCTGTACTGATTGCCGACCTAGATCACTTCAAAAAAATTAATGATACCTATGGTCATGACAAGGGAGATGATGTGATTAAGCACTTTGGTCAAATTCTTGAAGATACATGCCGCACAAGCGATTTCTGTTTTCGCTATGGTGGAGAAGAGTTTGTTGTCATGTTACCTAGAGCGAATAAAGTTCAAGCAATGCAGATAGCTGAAAGAATAAGAAACCACGCAAAACACAACTCCAATCAAGAGCTCTCTTCTGGCACGTATACTGTCAGCATTGGAGTGACTCAAGCCCTCATAAACGATGACTGGAATTCATTAATTAAAAGAGCGGATAACGCCCTCTACGACGCAAAATCTCAAGGGCGCGATTGCATTGTTGAGCGTTAAGGCGAGTTGTAAAACAGTGTAAATACTCTTCCATCACAAAACATGTTGGCTAAGATTCAAGAGGTTAAACACACACAACCAGTAAGGTTAGCAAGGATGCGCTTTTTCGGTTTGTTTTAGCGATAGCATTATTGGCGTAACTCCCTTAAAGCAACTCTAGAATTTTCCGCCATTTACCCATTCTGCTTTTGGTGGCACGGGCTCTTGGTTTACCCATATCTCTTTAATTTGACCTCCCTCAACTCGGAATAGATCAAAACGCGCAACCTCGAGACCATTATCAATAACTCGGTTGTAAGCTGCTACGAAGTTACCTTGACCGACAATCTTGAACACTTGGTCATAGCCACCAATATAGCTATCTAAAGGGCTCACATCTGAGGCTTGATAAACGGCTAGCTCTTCGTGCTGGAGATACTTTGATAGCTTGTCTTTCTGCCCTAGTACCATGACATCACATAAAAAATCACGGATAAGGTTCTTATTCTCCTCTGTTTTATCTAAGTCAGTATGATTGATTGGCCCTTGCAGTCGACCTTCCCCTTCCGTCGGTTGAGCTTCGAAGGCAGAAATCACATCCCAATGTTCAATAATTTTATCGTCATTATCGGTATCGAATAGATCCGTAGTCACCCACTTATATTCGCCATTATTAATATCTTGGAATGCTTGAACAAACACGAATTGGCCATCGACGATTGAACGTATGATCTTTATGTCTCTAACAGGGCAGCGTTTTAAGAACGGTTCGAAGAACTCAACAAAACCATCAATACCGTTGCGAACCCCAGTGCTATGTTGAGTATAACGTTGACCGGTGTACTTCGTTACCGCCTCTAATGCATGACCATCTCGGATACCTTCCATATACAGATTAGTCGCATTCGCTAGCTTATTGCTCATAGATAGTTTCTCCAAACTTAATAGTGCCAAAGTACGTTATTTGGCTCGTACACTGAAACTCAGAACTAGATTGTCTCAGGTGTCCTTTTAACTGTCGGATTGTTGAGTAGGCTCTTCGCGTCGCTATTCAAAACCAAGTTAAGCTCGATATACGTCTACAGCATATCGAGCCTTTACAACCTAATTGGTCACTGTGGTTACTGTTTGGCGTGATAAGCCTTAGATACTGCGTAGCTATCCTCAAACCAGTTCCAACTCTTCACTTTGCCATCTTCAACCTGAACTCGAACCGCCCAGCTGAATTTACCCGTGTCTACACCAGATTCATTCGCAATGGCACTCATGCTGCCCATGAATACTGCTTGGTCGCCGTTTACAAAACTATAGTCTGTTGACCAGCTTGTGACTTTCAAACCTGCGCCAAATAGAGGAAAGAAAGTGTTGAGCACTTTTTCTTTTGACTCCCAGTTACCGATCCAAGGGATGTCGGCGTCACCTTCGTTGTGCCAGACAAAATCATCGGCCATTAATGACTCGAGTTTTGCCATATCACCTGAGCCTGCCGCCCATAAGAATGCTTGAGCCGTTTCTAGTGTCTTTGCTGAATCGACTGCTTTTGTTTCATCTGCAAGGGCTGGAGTGAATTGAAAGAAAGCCAGAAGACTCGCTAGACCGATAAGTAGATTTTTCTTTAACATTTTCTTTCTCCTGATTGTCAATTTTGAAGCTCAATGCGTGGGAGATTAAAAGTGCCATCAGTGCATGCTTTGAACTTCAGTTCTGTTTGTTGCCTTGTTGAGATAACTATAGCTGTGCTAAATTTTTGGTAAACTCACTAATTGAACACGTTGGATATGCGCAAATGCACAACATAAGATGGGATGACCTGCAATATGTTCTAACAGTGGCGAATGAAGGATCCCTGTCGGCCGCGGCAAGAGCACTTGGTGTAAACCACAGCACCGTTTTACGTCGTATTGACACCTTTGAGTATCGTCACAAATTACGAATTTTCCATAAACTTCCTACCGGATACAAACTAACGGTTGAAGGGCAAAAGCTTCTGGAGTCAGCTCTCGCTATCGAATCCACAGTAAGAGAATTGGAGCACAAGGTTTTTGGACAGGAATTGAAGCTAGAAGGTACGCTAAGAATAACGACGACCGATGCGTTATCTCGCCTCATTCTGGGTACTCATTTGGCTGCTTTTCATCGGCTTTATCCAAAAATTCAGTTAGAACTCAGCCTCACATCTCGTCAATTGGATATTTCACACCTAGATGCAGATATCGCGATTCGCCCGGCAAATGAGTTGCCAGCCCATTTAGTTGGGACCAAGTTAAGTAAAATTGCCTTTCGTGTTTACGGATCGCCAGAATATATAAATGGCCTTAAGAGTAAGCACCCCTTAAAGTCTGCATCTTGGTTAATGATGCATAGAGGCAGTGCTTCGCTACAGGTTTCTGAACTGATTTCGGAAGACAAAATTGTCATGAAAGCCGACTCTTTTGAGCCCCTGATCATCGCGGCTGAAAATCAGATGGGGTTAGCCTACTTACCCTGCTTTTTAGGTAACAGTAAGGGAACTCTGCAAAGAGTAGATATGGAAGTGATGCACCAAAATACAGACCTATGGATGATGACTCATAAAGATTTAGAAGATTCAGCCAAAGTAAAAGCATTTTTTAATTTTATGAAAGGCGCAATCAAATCAGACCATAATCGGTTGGCCGGATTTGATTATTAGAGAACGAGTGCCGGCTCTTCACCATTAGGCTTACGAACACCAATCAGTAACAAAGGCAGCGGATAGTATGGGGTTACTCAATCAACAGTTAGCCATGGGCTTAACCAACTGCGCAAAATAGTAAAAGATGAATTGTTTGTCACTTCAGGAAGAGGCATCGCGCCTACGCCAAAGGCGGGAGAACTTATTGAAAAAGCCAGAGAAATCGTAATAGCGATGCAAGCCTTCGCAAGCTCACAACAATACAACCCACTAATAGATGATAAAGTTTTTTCCATCGCGGCTAACGACTATGAAATAGAAACCGTTATAAAACCTATGTTTCATGATTTCCAGAAAGCAGCGCCGATGAGTTCGCTGCACATAGCTCCAGCCAGAACTCAACTTCAGTGGGCTTCATTATTTCGGTCTGGCGATGTAGATTTTGTTTTGTCACCTGAACTAATGAGTAACGAGTCGGATTTAATTCAAACTAAGTTGTTTTCTGACCAAGAGGTCGGTTTTTACAATCCTCAAAAGCAAACACCGCCAACAACGATAGAGCAATATTGCTCCAAACCTCACGCCATCATGTCTTTTGAGCATTCTCACCAAACCGAGATAGACACAATACTTAAAAAACGAGGAGTGAAGAGAAAAATCGTGGCTAGTGCGCCGAGTTTTGGGGCGATAGCGTCTTTAATTAAAGGACCCTAGCCAACGTTAATTGCAGCTTCATTGAGTGGAAAAAGTGCTCAACATCAGTGTTGTCCAAAAAACTACTTTTTCCACTCATATTTGCCTTATGTTATAAGAAATGAATTACCCATATTCTACGAGTTAAAGGCTATTAGGTGATTCATCGATGCATTTTTCTAAGATTTATTCTAGATTGGTTTATGTTATTACTCGAAAACCAAAAGGCCTCGTACATGCGAGGCCTTACGTTTTTCATTTAACGTTTACAGCTAACCTACTTCGCTGACTTCTCTTGTTAGCTTTCCTTACTGACCTAAGTTACTGACTCAACTGACTGAACTTCGGCAAGCTTTTCACAAACCTCTGGTGTACATCCATATAAGTTTGCATATAGATTTCATCGATATTGTCACCACTCGGGAAGCTGGATGAGAAATCTACGTGGTTGCGGTCAATCGACAATTTAGCCGCCTCGACAATATGAGCAATGAACATTCGAGGATCTTCTAAGCCGATAGAGATACGCATTGTGGTCGGTTTGATGCCTGCTTCATTGAGCGCTTCATCACTGAGTTCTGAGTGCGTAGTCAGTGCTGGGCACAGCGCCACGGTGTTGGTTTGCCCTAAGCTCACTTGCATGCCGATAGCGGGCTCAAGCATGTCGAAGAACTGTTTAAACCCATCACGATTGATTGGCGCACGATCGCCGTTACCTTCCATATCGATAGTGAAAAGCGCCGCTGGTAGCCCCAAGTACATGTTGTTCTGGCAGTGTTCATAGTTATCACTATCTGGCAAAGCAGGACACGACACATTGATGTCTGGGTGAGCATCAAAGATCTTCGCGAGAGTCAGTGTATTAATCGTTTTTTGCACCACTCGCATCTCATACGTTTTCATACCATTGAGCACTTCAAACGCTTTATCTGCATCTAGGAATGCACCCTTAATGTAGTACACATTCCAAAACAGCGTTTCGTTCCATAGGATTTTGGCCTCATCACCGTTGGGCTTGGTGAAA
The DNA here is from genome assembly GCF_041474195.1 of Vibrio sp. 10N.222.52.C3. Lineage (NCBI taxonomy): Bacteria > Pseudomonadati > Pseudomonadota > Gammaproteobacteria > Vibrionales > Vibrionaceae > Vibrio > Vibrio sp. 10N.222.52.C3. Next base: position 52,896 of record NZ_JBFRTQ010000030.1, read on the forward strand.
GTGACCTCCTCTCCTTTTGGCACAAACATAGTCTCATTGCGACCAATCACAACCCCAGCAGTTGTGGTGCCAGAACCCGCCAGTTCTTTGGTGTAGGAGTGAATCACATAATCTGGTCTTTCCATCACATCGTCACGTTTTAGTACTGGGTGCAACAATGGTGTACCCACTGTTGAGTCAACAATCACATCCCAACCACGAGAGTGACCAGCTTTACTGATGCTAGCAACATCCAACACGTATCCATGCGGGTTACACGGTGACTCTAGGTAAACGTAGATTTTCTTACCTGCAGCGATGCGATCTGCGTATTTATCAGCAACCTCATCAAGGCGCGTCGCAAACTCATCACCGGAGTAACCATCCACCCACTCTACCGCGACATTCAGATTAGAAGGTTTTCCAAACCAATCTTCCAACAGCTGGTAAGAACCACCGTAGATATTGCGTGAAGCCAAAACAATGTCTTCATGCCCGAGCAAGTGGCTCAACAACCCATCAATAGCCGCCATACCCGAGTTAAAGTTCCATGCGAGGTATTCGTTGGCTCTAGAGCCTGCCTCGATATCAACCATATGGTTAGCCAGTGAAATCGATGTAGGGTTAAGCAGTCGAGAATATATATCGTGCAACGGCTCTTTACCGTTAAACGCATCTTCAATCCATTCTGTACACGCAAACAAATAGGTCGCGGTACGTGTAATCACAGGGCTTGCAGAAAATATAGCAGCGACATTATCGAAAATTGGATACGCACCTTTAGACGCAAAATTACCATTATTGGTGGCAATAGACTGGTAAGTGGCGCGCATTGGGTTTTGCAGATTATCGAGGATCTTAGCGATCTGGAATGACAAAAAACGTTTGGCGTTAAACCAAGCGATTCGGTCACTTTTATCGAGCTCTGAAAGTCCATCAACCGTCAATGCCCAAAGATCGTGTGTCTTGGTATTGGCTTGGTACAGTGTCGTCGCCAGTTCAATCAGCGTGATGCCGTAATCGCTATTTGGGTCGATACCAAAATGCTTTGCTTGCTCAACGGCAAGAGCTTCTGCTTGTTCGTGTTTGGTGGTTTTACGCAGCGGGCTAAGTTGAGTTGAAGTATTCATAATTCCTAAGTCATTCCATGCTTGTTGTTCCTTCTTTAATTTTAGTTTTGGGCAGATGTTAAAAATTGCTATTTGCGAAGTAAGACATACACTTTGAGCAATAATATTGCCAAACTAAATTCAATATTGATGGATTATGCCAATGGACGAGATCGACAAGAAAATACTGGCTGAACTGCAAAACAACGCTCGGCTGTCTAATCAAGAGTTGGCCGATCGAGTAGCACTGTCGCCCTCTCCTTGCTTACGCCGAGTTCGAGCATTAGAGAAACAAGGGATAATTCGTGGTTACCACGCCAGTGTCGACCAAGAAGCGTGTGGCCTGCCAGTCAATGTGTTTGTGTTGGTGAAACTTGAAAAGCCGACAGAAGAGAACATGCGAGACTTTGAGCAGCACATTGAAGTGATTGACGAGGTGTTAGAGTGTTTTCTGATGACGGGCAATCACGACTACCTATTGCATGTAGTCAGTGAATCGCTAAAAAGCTACGAGCAGTTCATCCGTAAACAACTAACTCGCCTGCCTAATATTGCTTCTATTGAATCCAGCTTCGCCTTCGGTCAGGTAAAAACTAAGACCAAGTTGCCAGTGAGGTAATTAGAAACGACTTAATTTGTCTGTGCTGAAGGCATTGGATAATCATCTCCAATCATACAGATAAGAGCGCCACCAAAAGCTTTTTCGTAACGTATTTTTCCTGTCGCATCTGAGCTTTCTATACTCGAACTGCCGTCCACAATCTTATTAATTTCTTGTGCGACTTTTGTTGGTACCAACCATATACAAGCTGCAACAGAGCAAGTGGATGATGACGATTCACAACCTGTCTCGGAGCTTCCTCGTGCCCATTGGCTGCCCTTTTCCTTAAGCAGTAATTGCGTTGCTATGTAATCTGGGTGATCGATGTACTGATCACCACCTATCCATGTATCGCCATAAGGTAGATATGGTCCTCGCCATGTTGATAAGCCCGGATTTGCAATTAAGTGATTGATGTTTAAGTAGCCGAAGTTCGTGTCGGTATCGGAAGTAATTGGAGGTAAAGAGCCATTGTCATGAGAATATTGCTCCGCTGCATCCAAGACAGTATTCAGTTGCCCGATCAAAAATGTTGCCTCATCGACACGGGAAATACGATTACCGATCTGGTTGTAGATAAAAAATGCGGCAATGAGCATGAGTAAACTAAACGATGCAAGTTTCCATTTTTCTATCTGACGCAGAAGTTTCAACATCTATTTTATCTCTCATCAAGAAGGTTCTGATAACGCTAAGGTCGTCCCTATGAGAAAGATTATACCAGAGTAAAATCAAGCGTTTTGCATTGAAACTTACTTGTCCATGTCTGCGGAAAATAAGCCTAGCTCTAATGTGCCCAACTTCGATTTAGAGCCTCCCTAAAAACAAACAATCATCACACCCGACTTCACTGACTTAACCCTCAAATCAACCTTGTATTGAATTGCTCCGTAAAACAAACCAAAGCGATGGAAATCGATTCGAAGTGATCGTTTTATCGGACTGTCATCTAATTTTTGTACTTTGATATAACAAATAGCTCAAAAGTTATTGAGCGATCGTTCAATTATATCAAATTTTCCACTATAGTTGATTGGTCAAACAACTCACAACAAGGAAAAGTTATGAATCCAAATACCGAATCTCAATCAACGCCGACTCGATCTATCCCTCAAGAAGCATTTGATTGGTACGACGAATATGCACACGGCCTGATTGATCGCAGAGAGTTTATGGCTCGTCTATCTGGGCTAGCTGTACTTGGCTTAACCATGACGACGCTAACTTCTGCACTGATTCCTAATTATGCGCAGGCAGAGCAAGTCTCTTTCAATGACCCTTCCATCAAAGCAACCTACGAGAAGTTTCCTTCACCTAAAGGACACGGCGAAGGCTATGGTTACTTGGTTGTACCCAAAGAGTTAGAGGGCAATGCGCCTGTTGTATTGGTCATTCATGAAAATAGAGGCCTCAATCCATACATAAAGGATGTGGCAAGACGACTCGCAGCGGCGGGGTTTATTGCGTTTGCACCTGATGCACTCTATTCGCTTGGCGGGTATCCAGGTAATGATGATGAAGGTCGAACGATGCAGAAGTCGCTATCAAAAGAGAAAATCGAAGAAGACTTTATCGCAGCGGCAAACTTCTTGAAGTCCCATGAAAAAAGTAACGGTAAGCTAGGCGCAGTCGGTTTCTGCTTCGGTGGCTATATCGTGAATATGTTGGCCGCTGTCATGCCAGAGCAACTCGATGCAGGCGTTCCATTTTATGGTACTCCTGCCGCACCAGATTTAAGAAAAAATGTAAAAGGCCCCTTGCTCATCCAATTTGCGGGAATCGATAAACGCGTGAATGCGACTTGGCCAGATTATGAAGCCGAACTCAAAGAGAACGAAGCAGACTACACAGCTTACATCTATGACGGCGTGAACCATGGCTTCCATAACGATTCAACTGGCCGCTATGCTGAAGAAGAAGCAGAGTTAGCTTGGAAACGTACACTTGAGTTCTTTAACCAAAAGCTTTCTTAATAGTTAGCTTTACTGAACCCGTTTTCTTTAGATTCCGAGTGACTGCCCTATTCCCTGCAAAACCCAAAAGGCCTCGCACTCGCGAGGCCTTTGTTGGTCGGTAATCAGTTCCTCCCTTTTCCCATTACCAACAATAGGTTTGAGATGTAAACCAAGGGGGTTAGAAGGGGATTGTCGGTCGAGTCTCACGTACAGAAGCCTCGTTGATTCACTGACTTAACCGCTCATCAATGTAACTTCGCTTCAAACAAACCTATTGACCCGATCGCGCAAATAGATAATATAGATAGCTAGACGTCTACATGTCTTTTATTTATTAAATGGAGTTATCATGAACAGCTACAAAAAAATCACAGCATCCCTGTTGGCATTAGCTTTCGTATTCGGTGTAACAGGATGTGGAAAAAAAGACGAGGCTGTCATCAAGATTGGGGCGACAGTTGGCCCACATGCACAAGTTGTACAAGCTGTTGCCAAAGAAGCAGCAAAGCAAGGGATAAACATTGAACTCGTCGAGTTCTCAGACTATATCACCCCTAACGCAGCATTAGATGATGGAAGTATCCAACTGAACAGTTACCAGCATCAGCCATTCCTCGATAACTTTAATGCCAATCACGATAGCCAGTTAGTTTCTATCGGACGTTCAATTTTGATGCGTATGGGCGTTTACTCGAACAAGTACACTTCGCTTGATTCTATTCCCGAAAACGCTCGAATCGCGATTCCAAACGATCCAACGAATGGCGGGCGTGGACTATTACTGCTTGAAGATGCAGGGCTGATCTCATTAAAAGACAACGCTGGTTTCAACGCGTCTTTAAACGATATTGTTAGCAACCCGAAGAACATTCGATTTGTTGAAGTGGATGCCGCGCAGCTACCCCGCTCTCTTGACGATGTAGATGCTGCTGCAATCACCATGAACTATGTAATGTCGGCTGGACTCGACCCTAAGAAACAAGGCATTTACTTAGAGAAAAAAGACGCACCTTTAGCAGTGATGGTTGTTGCGGCGCGAGAAGAAGACAAAAATAATGAAACGTATAAAAAGATTATCTCAATTTACCACTCACAAGAGATCAATGACTTTTTAGACAGCACTTTCAAAGGCACCATCGAAGCCGCAAATTAAGCTAAATCGTTTCAGATTTGGCGTTGCATGATACTCATAAAGCAACGCCAGATTTGAGTTGGCGGGTTGTCGTTGACGCATTCCAGCTTCTTTTCAAATTAGAGAGCAAAGCTTTAGTTACTTGAATGGAGGTTGAAAACCATATCGTCAGAGCAGATTATGTAAGCAT
>NZ_JBFRTQ010000031.1:0-34919 GCF_041474195.1 Vibrio sp. 10N.222.52.C3
ATTCAAACAGAATAGATCATGAATATTCCTCATGTTGAATGTGAAGTAATACCATTGTTAATGGTCAACCTATCAACGTATAAAAACCTTAAGCGATTAACTTTATACGACATTAATTCTACTAAGCATTAATTTCAGACAGCATAGCCTTCGATTCTTAATCCGGTCACAAGCAAAAAATAAAAGCCGTTTTAATACTAAAGACCAAGAGAATCAGAAAAAAATTGGGATACCAAATCAGCATGAATAAAGAATTTAATTTTACGATTAAGAGCATTAGCCTCGACGAAAACTACCAGCCTGCAGACAGCACGCGTATCACTACCAACTTTGCTAACCTGGCTCGCGGTGACAGCCGTCAAGCGAACTTACGCAATGCACTACAAATGATCGATAACAGTTTCAACGCGTTAGCGCACTGGGATAACCCTAAGGGCGACCGCTACTCTGTTGAGCTTGAAATCATTTCTGTTGATATGGATATTGAAAGCAACGGCGAAGCATTCCCTTCAATTGAAGTGCTGAAAACCAATATTGTAGACCGTAAAACTAACGAGCGTATTGAAGGCATTATCGGAAATAACTTCTCTTCTTATGTTCGAGATTATGACTTTAGCGTACGTCTATTGGATCATAATAAAGGCCAAGATAAATTCAGTATTCCAGAAGATTTTGGTGACTTACACGGTAAGCTTTTTAAATATTTCGTTAACTCTGACGCTTACAAAAAGAACTTTAATAAACGACCTGTTATTTGCTTAAGCGTGTCAGATAATAAAACCTATTACCGCACTGAAAACCAACACCCAGTATTAGGTTTTGAATACCAACCGAATGAGTCTTCTTTAACTGAACAATATTTCAAAAAGATGGGCTTACAGGTTCGTTATTTCATGCCGCCTAACAGTGTTGCACCTTTGGCCTTCTATTTCTTTGGTGATCTGCTGAACGATTACTCTAACCTAGAGCTTATCAGCACCATCAGTACCATGGGTACGTTCCAGAAAATCTACCGACCTGAGATTTACAACGCGAACGCGGTTGCGGGTAACTGTTACCAACCAAACTTGAAAAACTTGGATCACTCGCTGACTCAAATCGTGTACGACCGTGAAGAACGAAGCCAGCTAGCTGTTGAACAAGGTAAATTCGCAGAAGAGAAGTTCATTAAGCCATACCAATCAGTTCTAGAGAACTGGTCGGCAAATTACGCACTTTAATCGTCTATTGCGCTCTCAAACCACCCAAGGATAGGCAATATTATTATGAAAACACTATTACCGACTTCAACAGCGGGCAGCTTGCCGAAACCGTCTTGGCTTGCACAACCAGAGACGCTTTGGTCGCCATGGAAACTTCAAGGCGATGAACTCACAGACGGCAAACAAGATGCGCTGCGTGTCTCTCTGCACGAGCAACAGCAAGCAGGCATTGATATTGTGAGTGACGGCGAACAAACACGTCAACACTTTGTAACGACCTTCATTGAACACCTGAATGGCGTTGATTTTGAAAAGCGTGAAACCGTTAAAATCCGCGACCGTTACGATGCGAGTGTACCGACGGTTGTAGGCCCAGTTTCTCGTCAGAAATCTGTGTTTGTTGAGGATGCGAAGTTCTTACGTCAGCAAACCGACCAACCGATAAAATGGGCTCTGCCGGGGCCTATGACCATGATTGATACACTTTACGATGCGCATTACCAAAGCCGTGAAAAACTGGCGTGGGAATTTGCAAAGATCCTCAACGAAGAAGCCAAAGAACTTGAAGCGGCAGGCGTGGATATTATTCAGTTCGATGAACCTGCGTTTAACGTGTTTTTTGATGAAGTGAACAATTGGGGCATCGCTTGTTTGGAAAGAGCCATTGAAGGGCTTAAGTGCGAAACAGCAGTCCATATTTGTTATGGCTACGGCATTAAAGCGAATACGGATTGGAAAAAGACATTAGGCACCGAGTGGCGCCAATACGAAGAAGTCTTCCCTAAGCTGCAGCAATCGAATATCGACATTATCTCTTTAGAGTGTCACAACTCTCATGTACCTCTTGAGCTGCTTGAGCTCGTACGAGGCAAGAAAGTAATGGTCGGTGCGATTGATGTTGCAACCGATTCGATTGAAACACCGGAAGAAGTGGCTAGCACTCTACGTGAAACACTTAAGTACGTTGATGCCGACAAGCTCTACCCTTGCACCAACTGCGGCATGGCTCCCCTGCCTCGCGAGATAGCCTCAGCGAAGCTTAATGCGCTCAGTGCTGGCGCAGAGATCGTTCGTAAAGAGCTTTCAGCGTAACGCTTTCCTAAAGAACAAAAACTATGCCTTTAAGCCTAAGTATCATATTGATGCTTAGGCTTTTTGTTATGTGAGTTAATGAGCTTTACGCGCTGCTTACCAGGTTTTATCTAGGTCTTGAGCATATAAAGAGATCGCTCGTTGGTACTCTTTAATCGCATCGCTATTCGTCGTGGAAACTAAAAGCTCAAGTAACAGCGATGTCGCTTCTTTATGGCGACCTAGTTCGACACGCTAACATACGGCTCCATTCTTCTTTGCTCATTGCGCCTTTAGAAAGGTAAATATTGTGTTTCTGCATTGCACCTTTCGTGTATGAAAGCTTGATGAATGAGCCAATTTCAAACGGAAGAAAGCTACGCTGTAAAGTCACATCACAAGCAACGCCATTTAAACGTACATGACCGTTCGTGATTTCAAACGAGCTATCGCGAAGCTTCCACCACAACATTAGAATTTTTATTAATGGAGGAACACAAATTATCAGCCCTACGGTTAGCAGCGATGAACGATCACCATCTAATATCCAATAGGCAAGACCTAATGCAATAACAATAAACAGCAACACTGAAAATAAGTACTTAACAAAATTTAGTTGGATACGGTTATCCATGACACCCTCTCAATGATGACCCTAAAGGCAGCTCCATTTCAACGAGCCCTTTCACTTCAGACAACTGAGTAAAACCTTTTGATTGATAAAGCTTAATGACGGGGTTCTCACTGAACACGCGCAACACTAACTGAGCCGATGCTTGATTGTTCGCATGTTCAATAGCCAAATCGAGACACTTAGAGCCAAAACCTTGACCTTGACAGTCAGCTAATATCTGCAAGTCCCTAAGAAACGTTGTACCACTAGCGTAACTGAAGCGAACAACACCAATACGGCGATCCCCCACATAAATTTCATAGTTATCCAGCTCATCCCAGCTGCGTAAAAACTGACTATGACCCCAAGCGATGCCACGAGCCTGATAGTAACTCGCCATATTCGTTTTGGTGATCGATTCTGCGAACTTAGGGTCTGAGGCTTTGACTAACCTTACTTCCATACTCTGTCCTCGTTTTTAAATCACACCTGAGTACGGCATTGAGAAATGCCACATATGCTGAATCATTTTAGAAAGGTTAGTTATGTACATTCATGCCAACTGTACTCCATTTGACGCGCTACTTTCGAGGCAAATTGCAGACCGTAATGTACTGATACTAAATGTAAGCTCATATCTATACCTGCAGAAATCCCTCCAGAAGTTGTGAATTTTTCTGATGTCACCCATCGTTTATCACTGATCACATCTAAACCTGGAAACTGCAACGCTAAGTCGGAAATATCTTCCCAATGAGTCGTGACTGCTAATCCCTCAAGTAAACCAGCTTTAGCCAAAAGAAATGCACCAGTACAAACAGACACTACTTGCGAGGCTGAACCTGAAACAGAAGCTAACCACTCGAGTACATTTCGTTTGTTCATTTCGTCAGTGTGCGCACCACCAACGACCATTAATAAATCGATCTTTGGATGATTGTTTAACGAATAGTCAGCCAATACCTTGAAACCGCCACGAGCTATAACTGGTCCCGCATTTTCGGAGATTAAGAATACATTTAGATCTTCAGCACCTAAACGCTTTGCAGTGCTGAAAACTTCAAATGGGCCAGAGAAGTCGAGAACTTCTGCTTGATTATAAATATAGATTCCGATGTTCATTGCACCTCCATGTACAACTTCATTAATAACTAGAATTTACCATAAACATCTTGTTCGGCTAATTCATACAACCCATTAAGGATTCTTAACTTTACCCATTTTAGTCAGGATACCTTTGCCCTTCTCATAAAAAAAAGATAAACCAAAGTAGACTGAAACCCACAAGACAAAATCAAGAGCGGCTAACTTGATATCAAGTGGTTCTGAAAAGATGTTATAGGTGTGCCCAAACTTTGCTTCAATTGATTTAACTAAAATCACTGTAGCGATAAAAATCACAATCCTCATGGTTTTTCCTATCTATATCTTTAAACTAAATCGTACACATGCGTGTGGAAATTGTTTAAGTTATTCCAAGTATATAATGCGTTTACGGCCCTACATGTCATTGGCTTTTTCTATAAACCAAGTGCCTTTACACGGGCCATTGGTTAAATGCCAACGACCATCAAATCTATTGCTACTGCCATGTGCTGAAAATCGATAATCCCACTGGCGATGCTTGGCATATAGACGTAAGTCTCCATTTTCAGAAACCCAACCTTGTAGCGGCGTTCCATTGTAAGTAAGCCTGAGCGTGGCTTTGCCATCATTAATGGTTCCGGTGATGGTTGTGCGTTCACACATATTATTGCCAGTAGTATTAATACGACGACCTAGCCACTCACCGTCGAAATCGGTAGAAGGAACAAATTGGGGACCATCAGGAAGTTTAGGAAACGACTCGGAATTATTGGTCCCGAACCATTGAAGTTCACGGCCAACGAGGAAGAAGACAACAAAGCCAATTGATACTGCGATGACAAATCTCTTTTTCATGAGCCTCTTCCTAATCCACTGACCTTAAGAAAAGAACCCTAACATAATGAAAAGTAATAACTTACTATCAATTTAATTAATTTTGATATATTCCACAAATTGCATTCAAATGTTGAATATAGAGAAAGCGGCATCGTACGAAGTTCTGCTGTATGTTCAGGGAATCGTTCCTGAAGAAAACACAATGCATCCGTTGGCGTTGGCGTAGCGTATGAGTTTTAGACTAAAGCCAGCAACCAGTGTGTTAATAACTGAGTACCAAAACCTGAACGACTAAAAGAGGTAGGTAAAATAAGCAGCGAAAGATTACATCTTTCAAAGAAAAACCCTTCAGAAAGCGTCCTTCGGTGCATAGAATTTCAAGCGACTTACACTAGTGAATAATGTAAGTCGCTAACATAAGAGGCTAACGCAAGCGTCTGAACACAACCTGCTGGTCGAGCTCATTCTGATAGTCCGTGTAATCAAGCCCTTGATCAAATATGTACTCAGTGACAAGAGTACGAATGCACTCAACCAATGTGCTTGCTTGCCAAGGCTTTTCAAAGTAACGGTCGATGCCTGCTGCATTAATCGCATTGATGGTATCAGTATGAGTAGCCTGCCCCGTAAGAAGAATTTTCTTTGTATTCGGAAAGCGACTGTCATGGAACACTTCAGTGAGTAACTCCACACCCGTTTTCCCTGGCATCACATGATCAGACACGATGACGGTAATGTGTTCGCCTTCTGCGTCAAGTTCATCAATGAGATCAAGCACTTCTTGCGCTGATTCACAATCTTCAATATTCAGCCAACTCGCCAGCGGCTCTAAATCTTGTATCACTGCGCTCAGTACTTCTCTCTGGTCATCGACACAGATTAAATTAAGCTTCTCCATGTTCACCCTCTATTGGTAACTTGATTCTAAATACCGTTTTAGAAGCATCACTTTTCACAATAATACTTCCGCCATAACCTGCCACAATCCGCTTAACTACTGATAAACCCAAGCCCAATCCAAACGATAAACCACCTTTTTTAGTGGTGAAGTTGGGCTGAAATACCTTTCTACGAGTCGCCTCGTCTATCTCAGGGCCGTTATTCGCGATCGTAACTAATATCCTTTTCTTACTTAATCTGGTTTGAATCTCTATTGCGGCATCGTCTGAATTCGACATTGCATCACAAGCATTCTTTACAATGTTGACCCAAATCTGAACGAGCTCTGTTTTCGAGCCTTTAAAAGACGGTAAATCCGCAGGGCTCAATCGCACAGACACTCTACGTAACTCACTTTGTAGCAACGATAAGGCATGGTTAATGGAGTCGTTAATATCAACCGCTTCTTCGGTGTCGATATCAACTCTGCCAAGTTGTTTAACCGATTTTACGATGCCGACGGTGTGTCTAGATGCCAAACGCAAATCATGTAAATCACAGCCCATCTGCCAAAAACGAATCGCTTCTTCTGGTTTTTTCAGCCAATGCTTTGAAATAACGTCTGTTGCAGATAAAGCATCAATTGGAATCGCCTTTGCAAGAGAGCGAGCAATGTTTTTGTCTAAACCATATTTTCTTTCAAATTGTCGCCCACGTGTTCGTGCTTCTGACGACGACGTTTTCTGACCATGCATTAACCCAAAATCGAAAAATTGACTGGCTTCTGGATGCACTTCTTCAAGCAGATCCATGATGACCGTTTCAAGTCGACCAGATTTACTATTTACGACACCAATAGCGTTGTTAAGCTCATGAGCAATCCCTGCAGCCAATTGACCCAAGGTCGTCATTTGCTCAGCAGTATGTAACTTCTCTAGCGCTTTTTGTTTCGCTATCGCTTCTTGTGTTGCGCGGCGTTGACGACGCGACAACTCATTGACAATTACAGGTGTGAACTGTGCGGTAAGAGGACCAAATTTACGTTCATCTTCTGCAGGCGTGTCTTTATCGATCCACGCTAACTCAACATCGGTTTTAGCAACAACCGTTGAAGATGCTGTCCAATTACCTGAAAAGAAGCTATGAACGCCTATAAAAGCCCCACTACCCGCGCTAAATACTCGCACTTGCGGTGTATTCGCATCGGTATAAAACCCTTCCAGTTCTCCACTAAACACATAATATAAACGAGTGTTTAACGCTGATTGTTCAATAATGGTGTTACCGGCACAGCACGTCACCCGACGTTCTGTTTGGTTAAAATAGCGCTCGATCAGTGCTTCTAGCTTTTGTTGATACACGTATCGTTATCCTATGTGACCAATTGAATGTAGCACCCACACCATAACAAAACTCAGTAGCACACCAACCACACCCAAAATAATACCGATTCTGGCCATTTGATTACTTTGCACATGACCAGTGGCATGAGCCAACGCATTCGGTGGCGTACTGATTGGCAGCGACATACCTAATGAAGCGGCAAAAGTCACAACCAAAATTAACGTTAGCTCACCGCCTAGTGGCGTGAGTGAAGCCATAGACGAACCTAATGCCGCCATAATTGGCATTAACAAGTTAGCCGTTGCGGTATGAGACATAAAGTTTGCCATTACCAAACACAAGAACGCCGCTCCGAACAACACCACATAGGGTGAGTAGCTATCAAACGGAATACTGTGTACCACGAGCTTTGCTAAGCCAGTTTTATCGAGCGCTAAACCAAGCGCAATACCACCTGATACAAGCCACAATACGTCCCAAGAAATTTTCTTCAGGTCTTCTTTATTGATGATCCCTGTGAGTGAGAACACAGCGACAGGAATCAGAGCGACGGTGTAAGAGTTCATGCCATGGCTTGAACCCATTAACCAAAGAATGATGGTCAGCGCAAAAGTGACGTACACCGCAATGGCTTTAGGCGTTTTAAGGAATTTACCTTTGATGCTTAGCTCGATTTTCTTTTGGTCAGCTTTGTACATAAAGCCTATTAAAAACCACGCTAACGCCATCATAATCACAACAAACGGCACACCAAATGCCATCCATTCACCGAACGTAATGAGGTTATCGCCAACTAAATATTTAAGTGCGATAGCGTTCGGAGGGGTACCGATCGGAGTACCAATGCCACCGATGTTAGCGGCAACCGGGATACAAAGCGCAAACGCTACACGACCGGGGTCTTTCGGACCAAACACAGCCAGTACCGGCGTTAAAATAGAGAGCATCATTGCCGTTGTTGCCGTGTTAGACATAAACATCGAAAAGATACCAGTGATCAACATTAAGCCGAGCATCACAAACTTTGGGTCTTGTCCAAATGGCTTCAACAACACGCGAGCTAAGTTTACGTCTAATCGATATTTAGTGGCGGCCATTGCTAAGAAGAAACCACCCAAAAACAGCATGATGATTGGGCTAGCGAATGTCGCCATGATATCGCTGTATTTTAACAGCTCACCAAAATGTTCTTCCCCATGCTCAAACCTTAAAAAGATCAGCCCTTTATCCGACAACATCAATAATTGCAGAACGATAATAACAACAGACGTCGCGTAAATAGGGATAGGCTCGAACACCCAGCACAATGCCGCTAACAAAAAGATCGCAATAACGCGTTGTTGAATAATCGTAAGGCCTTCAAATGGAAACGCTGATAGCGGCATGACGAGGATAATGAAAGGAATTAAAATAGGGATAATGTATTTAATATAGGGGCGCATAGCACAAAAACTCTTCCTGAGATAACAACTACTTAGAAATTAGATTTACAGTTCTAATTTAGATCCGACAACGAATTATCGAACTCTCGCCACTATCTCACTCTCGGCTAGATCAATGATTATGTGATCACGATATCCCCTTTTTCGATTCTGTGCGCTACCTCTACGTTTGTATGTCATTTATTGTTGCAATTAAATTCAGGAGAGTGGTTTCTGCGTTTCTAGTCATAATCCGTTCCGGTTATTCTAGGTACTGTCAGAACAGATCAGTCGCTTAAGTCATGTCCATAAATTGAGGACCGCTTCTGAGTAACCTCTCAAATATATGAGTTAGACTTACTCGGATTGTGCGTGGTTTTGCATTTCCTTTTGCCGTAAGTTTATTTTCAAGCTCGCTTAGTAGAGCATGGAAGAAATAATAAAAAGATACCTATTCTCCCCCGAAAACAGTTCTACACAACACAACTTTCGACCGGCTAATAACATGACTATTGTTACATCTAAAAAACGTCCTACCTTTGGCATTGTGCTGCCTATGCTCAGTGGCTTCTACATGGGCGAGCTAAATGCAACCCTTAGAAGGCTTGCGAAAAACCATAAAGTCAATCTGATCTTCATCCGCTCGGGTGAGCGAAGAGATTTTAAACTTCCTATATATTTTAATCATCTCGATGCCCTTGTGGTCGTTCTCCATGCAGCGACAGTAAAGTTGATCGAAGAAGCTATAAACGCAAACATTCCAGTCATTTCTATTGGAGCAAGCTATGCGCCGCTGCCCGTTGAGCAGTATTATAGTGTGCAAAGCGATGGTGTCACTAAGCTCTATGAATGGTTACAAAGTCAAGGACACGAAGAAATCGGCTTTTGTGGCGATCTCACTGTTAATGATATCAGGTCTCGCTTCAAAGCGTATCAACGCACGGTGATTGATCATAAAGGCTCATTCAACCAACGCCATTTCTTCCGCGTGTCGAATTGTTCTCTATCTGGGGGACGAGAAGCCGCAATAGAATTTATACAGCGTAAATCCAAATGCACTGCGGTTATCTGCGCAACTGACCACAATGCTGTAGGTATGATGGAGCAACTGTCTCACAGCAATATCTCGGTACCTGACGATGTCGCCATCGTAGGCATTGATAATATTTTCGTCGGTCAACAATTCAATCCCAAGTTAACAACAGTAGACCAACAGCTTGAGCTTCTAGCGACGCAAGTATTTCACCGCGTGTTGGAACGTATTTCTGGGAAGCCTTTTAATAATGCCAATAATAGTGTCCCGCAAAAGCTCATCGTTCATCAGTCTTGCGGTAACACAAACCCAGATCTCGAACATAAAGAAGATATCAACTCAACTCGCCAAATCCTCTTAAATGTGCAAGGGCGTTCTCCCGCTGAGATATTCGAAAATTTCTATTCACAAGCACAAGGAGGTTTTGACTCAATTAGAGATGCTCAAAGCCTTTACGGAAACAATCTTGACTGGGCCTGTCTCGCTGAGTGTAATTCGGAGCAATACACTATTAGGAAATGGGTAGAAAAAGGCATGACTCAGCCAACTACCCTACCGCAACAAACAGATATTCAAGACGATATTCGCAATTTCCCATTTTTCGAACGCTATGATCATTTCGTTGCTTCCATTCTTCCTATCAACTCAGGGCAAGAAGATCACTGGAAGCTCGTCGCTGTTGTTGATTCATTGCAAGATCACCAAGATATCGGTACACAATCGGTATTCAACAATTATTTAGATATGCTCGCACTGTTCATCGAGCGCGACGAGCTTATCAATACAAGTAACAATCGTCAGAAGAACTCCCAACAGTTGTTGCAACAGCTCAAAGTAGTATCTAACAGCTCAAACGATGGTATCTGGGATTGGGACTTACTAACCAATACTCTTGTCTGGAACAGTCGGTTAACCAAAATGATTGGCTGTCAAGATACCTTTTCTGATCGTAAGTTAGGATGTGACCATCTGTTCCAATATATACACTCAGAAGACTTAGAACTTCTCGAGTCCGCCATTCATAACCACTTAAACGAAGAAGTACCGTTCAAATGTGAATTCAGGATGAAGACGCAACATCGCGGATATATCTGGGTTCATGCCAATGGCTCAGCGGTTCATAATGCAGAAGGGCAGGCTGTGCGCTTCATTGGCTCAATGACGGATGTAACTCAAGAGCGAGAAGATGCGGAAAAGATTCAACACATGGCGTATTATGATGCGCTTACTGGCATCGCTAATCGCCGGAAAATAATGGAAAGCATCGCGCAACACATTGTGAATCGACCTAACCAAAAACGCGCGGTCATGTTGATGGATCTTAACCGTTTTAAGATTATCAACGACTCTTTTGGTCATCACGTCGGTGATGCACTTCTTTGCCACGTGACCAAACATATTCAGAACGTGCTATCAAGTGAACACCTTGTCGCACGTTTGGGAGGTGACGAATTCTTGTTTTTGTGTAATGTCAGTTCCGAAGCAGACATCAACGCACTCGCCACGCAGATTTTAAATGCCGTTCAAAACCCATTGATCGTTGATGATATTGAGATTATCAGCCAAGGAAGCCTAGGCATCGCTATGTATCCTTATGATGGCGTAAGTGCCGAAGAATTAATTAAGCAGGCCGACATTGCCATGTATCAAGCTAAAAAGCTGGGAGGACAAAGCTATCTCAACTTTCAAAGGTCAATGGCAAAAGAGACGGAAAACATAATCGAAATAGAGCACCAACTCAGTCGTGCCATCGCTCAACAAGAAATAAAGGTGCACTACCAACCTCAATATTGTGGGCAAGATGAAAAGATTACTGCTGTTGAAGCACTAGCAAGATGGGAATCTCCAACATTGGGGGATGTCCCTCCTGACCAGTTTATCGAGGTTGCTGAATCAGCTGGCCTAATCAGCAAGCTTGGTGAATGTATCATTCATCGAGTTTGTAAGGATGTTGAAGGATCTGAATGGCTACAAACCATGAGCCATATTTCCATTAATATCAGTGCAAAACAGCTGATACAGCCTCACTTCGCTCAAGAAATCATTCGAACTATTCGCCAATACCAGCTTCCTTTGACGTTATTCTGTATTGAGATAACCGAGTCAGCAGCAATTGTCGATTACGAGTTATGCATAAACTCACTTAAAGAACTACACGATGTAGGAATTTCTATCTCTCTTGACGATTTTGGCACGGGATTCTCTTCTCTATCTCTACTAAAGCAACTTCCACTAAGTGAAGTAAAGATCGACCGTTCATTTATCTCTGACATAACTCAAGGGCAGACCAACTTAGACTTCGTCAACACTATGATCATGATGGGTAAAAGCTTGGGCTATCGTGTTGTAGCTGAAGGGGTGGAAACTGCTGATCATAACCAACGCCTAAACGGACTGGGGATAGATCTGCTGCAAGGTTATTACTTCAGTAAACCTCGACCATTAAGTGAACTGGAATCAGAAGTGGCTATCAAATTGACTAGAGCTTAACCGTGGCACAACGGCATTATTTAAAAGTAATGCCATTCTTATTCACGCTTTGCGTTAACTTTACTGCCTATTGGCAGGTTAACGGAATAAAAATGAGCGTAAACAGTAGATGACATAAAGGTCGTTTAGAACCACAGATAGACCTCGTTGAGATGCCTTATCTGGACTACGACAAACAGACGTACTACCCCAATCAGACAGTTATCTTCTGGCCTCGCTACCGCTGGGGCGCAGGCGGGAATGCTGTCGCATCGTTTGCACCAGTCACTATTTCGCCAACAGAGTAAGTCGTTTCTTATTGAGTTAGGGCTTAATCGCTAGGCCCTAACTCTTCATTATCGAAGGTAAGTCAAACACAAGAGACCTACTCAGAACCTAATTACAGGGAGTAATCAAACACAATGATGTCTTCTAAAAGCGGACGAAACACATCTTTCAGCGCATCATGCTCAGGGTGCGGAAGGTAATTCTGACGGCCTTCTTCATCGGCGAACGTCATTAACACCGAGTGGGTATAACCTTGATTCTTGTTTTCAGGGCTGTCATTTAATCCCCATTCTATTGAAGTGACCCCTTCAACCTTGTTTGGCATCGCTTCAAACAACATCTTTAGTTTTTGAACCTCTGAAGCCTCAGCGTTTTCTTTAAACTTAATCAGTAGAATATGACGAATCATTCCCGTTTCTTTTTGAGTCATTCCTTGTCCTTTCGAGTCGTTCGCTTACTGGTTTGTAATGCTTAACCAACACCTAATAGCGATCTAAATTAGAGAACAACAAAATGCCACACGTTACACAACATGCCAAGGCTAGATCGCTAGAGTTTATAAAATACTCCACAACCCAATAACGAAAAATGCTGCACCCGAGGGCGCAGCATTTCTCATGACAATGGTAAGCACATCTTTAACGTTAATCACGACGACCTGTAAGCTGGATCGTTTGGTCTTGATCAACGTTCTTTTGGAATTTTATTCCGCCATTAGCGGCGTCATTTCTTCCTTCAAGCACTGGATCAGATTCAACACGCTCAGCCTTTACTTGATTGCCTTCGCTTCTCATCATATCGAGAGTACTCGCATAAGTACCGTCAGCCGCGAAAGCCGTGTTCATAGACAAAGCCATCAATCCAAGTGCGATTAACTTGTTCATACATCACCTCGTTGTATTTCTAATTCTTTGTTCGTTTGGTATCTGTGTTTTTGTTGGAGTAACTTTAACAATCGAACATGAACCATAGATGTGAGCTATGTGATGAGCTGCCGCCGCTCGCAAAAAGACGCACCTTTGAATCAGTGGTTATTCCAAATGTTGAAGTCTACCCTGAAAAACAAACAAGCGTAGTTCAGCTTTTAACGGGTTAACTACTTAAAGGCTTAACTGCCTAACTCCCCTACCATCCAAAAAAAGAAAAGGCTCCTGTGGGAGCCTTTGATTAAGGTTCTAGTGACTATTCGCTTATTTTTTTATTTTAAAATGCTTCTTCGAGCGTTTGTTCGTTCTTTTTTTCTGTTTGTTTCTCGCTGGTCTCTACCTCTTTCAAGCGCGCGGTGAAGTGTCTTAATACCGGTGGCTCGTAGGTAAAATCGAGCCCTTTCACTTGTCCTGCATTCTCTTTCACTTTTTCGAATGCTTCGATGATGAAGTCCATGTGAGTTTGTGTGTAGGTCGCGCGAGGAATGGTAAGGCGCAATAACTCTGCAGGGCATGGATGTTGCTCGCCCGTGGCAGGGTCGCGACCTTGCAGCAATGAGCCAATCTCAACCGCTCTGATACCCGCGACTTTATAGAGTTCACACGCCAAAGCATGTGCTGGGAACTGACCTGCTGGAATATGAGGAAGCAGTTTACCCGCATCCACAAACGCAGCGTGACCACCTGCTTGCTGGCACACGATACCCATCGCTTCTAAGCCATCAACTAAGTATTGAACCTGACCAATACGGTACTCTAACCAATCTTGGCGCATGCCGTCATAAAGGCCAACCGCCAAACGCTCCATCGCGCCGCCTTCTAAGCCACCATAGGTTGGGAAGCCCTCTTGCACGACACACAAGGTTCGACACTCTGTGTACACATCCATGAAAGCGTCGTCTTTAAAGCACAACAAGCCGCCCATTTGTACCATGGCATCTTTCTTGGCAGACATGGCTAAGCCATCCGCGTATTTGTAAGACTCACGAGTGATCTGTTCGATTGTCCAATCTTGATAACCCGCTTCTCGTTGTTGAATGAAGTAGGCATTTTCAGCGTAGCGTGCAGAATCCATGATCACAGGGATGTCGTACTTCTGAGCAACTTGATACACGGCTTTTAGATTGGCGATAGACACTGGCTGCCCACCAGCAGAGTTACAAGTAATGGTGCTCACAATGTAGGGAACATTGGCTGCGCCCGCTTCTAAGATCGCTTCTTCCAGCTTCACCACATCGAAGTTGCCTTTGAAGTCCGCATTCACTGAGGTATCGAACGCTTCTTTGGTATAAACGTTCTTCGCCACACAGCAATTCACTTGTGTGTGGCCTTGCGTGGTATCGAAGAAGTAGTTCGACAAGGCGACCATTTTGCTGCGATCGAGTCCCTTTTCCATTTCACGCTTCTTGATAAGAACAGGAATGTAGATCTGCTCTGCGCCGCGCCCTTGGTGTGTTGGAATCGTCAACTCGTAACCGAAGATATCCTTAACCGCATTCGACAATGCATAGTAACTGCGACTACCACTGTACGCTTCATCACCCATTAGCATCGCGGCTTGCATACGTTGGGTGATAGAACCTGTACCACTGTCTGTCAGTAAGTCGATAAACACATCATCACTATCCAGTAAGAATGGGTTCATGCCCGCTTCAACAATGGCTTGCTCACGATATGCAGAGGTTGTTCTTTTTACTGGCTCTACAACACGAATACGAAACGGTTCTGGTAGATGTTTGAAGTTTTCCATAATAATACCTTTCAATACATTCCGATCAGGTCGAAATCTATTTTCTTTAGATGTCACGAATCCTCACCATTAATTTAATAGATCCGCATAAAGATAGACGGAAATTAACAATGAAAATAAACAAGTTAAATAATGAGTTATTAATCGAACCTAAACAGAGGCTGAGATAATTAGCGAGAACGACAAAACAACGAATATTCTGCACGAAATAATAAGTGCGACATTCATGCGTTCAAAGGTTATCAAAGCTGCTGATAGGTAAACAAAGCGCGCTGCTTTGCTGGCGTGTGACGCCTAGAGGGTACTACTCTGAAGAAAGGCGGAACGAGAGCTGGTGATCTAAGGTATACCAAGCTAACAAGGTTAGCCATGTTGTTGATTGCCATTTCAGATACATGTTCACAATATATCCCTACGTTGAAATCAAGATGATCCGAAATTTAAATATAGTGTAATTGTTTTATAAATACAGCTTAGAAAAGTATAAATGTGATCAACATTTAGAATGATGATTAAATACGATAGCATGTTATATAAACTCTGAATCACAGTCGTTTATATACTATTAAACTAGTTCAGCGAGTTACTTAATAATATCAAATCTCTTTTAAACTCAATGCTTCCTCGAATAAGGGGCGAAGATGGCTGTTTTCTAAAAAGCTATCTTCTAGGAATCTACTGAGCTAAAAAGATAAGCTCCGATGAGGCTCAAACCTCACCAGAACCGTATTCGCAGTGAATAACTTACTTCTTCTTCACGACTTGCTTGATGGCCATTTCAGCCAGTTTTGGCGTCGCTGCTTTCAATGCACTGGGGGCAACCTTCTTACCCGCCTTGACCGCTTTATTCAGTTGGCCTTTAACCGACGTCCCTCTTTTCATGGCTTCTAAACGTTGGCGATTTCTCTGAACGTTATTTGCGTCAGCGATACGCTCGATCAACGTCTGCCTTAAAGTATCTAAACCAAACTGTACCTTTTCTGGCGCAATCGCCAGCGGTAACACGATATCGGTTTGCAGCAATATATGATTGTATTCGAGCGCTTGAGCAATGATCTTCGCTTTGGTCGATGTTGGATTCTCTAAGTCATACGGCGGTTGCCAATCGTCTACAGGCTTTAATCTGTCTACCTGATTCACAACCGACACCACAATCGGCTTCTTGCGTGAGATGTTCTTAGGATCGTCATAGAAAGCATCAAATCTATCTTTCAATTGCTTATCCAAATCACGCGCAGATTGATTAGCTTTAAGCACCCATAGCACCACATCGGCTTGGGTCATCTCTTTCAGCATTAAGGCTTCGGTTTTAGGATTGCCATCAAGCCCCTGAAGATCAACCACGCGAACATCATTGTCGTCGACAAACGCGTTGTAAACCGTTGAAGTATCGGTTGATGGCAGTACATCCACTTCTGCAACCAACTCTTGCTTGAGTGCATTGATAAGTGAAGATTTACCCGAACTGGTTTGTCCCACCAGCACGATTCGCACAGGCTCTAGCTCTGGAGCAAAGCGTTGTTCGTCGAGTTCAGAAACATCAGACACTTTAAGTGCCTCATCTTCAATGCTGAAACGTCCGCTGTAGAGGTCAATCGCCACCGCAGCCACTTCATCTAACAAGGCTTGTTTGGCGGCGTATTGCATGTCATCAACCACACCCCTTGTCATCGTTGCTGTCGCTTGTTCTCGTCCTAAATCAGAAATCACCTTGAGTGGATTCAAATACAAGTTTTTAAGGTGGTTACCCCAAATAGCCGCTTTGAAGATCTTCTGTCCTAGCTCACCGTATTTATCGTAGGCTTCGTAGCCCGCTTTGATGTAAGAAACCTTGAGATACTCAATGCCGGGGATATGCTCTCGCACTACCAATTTGTAGCGTCGGCTTACCTCTTCGAACAGCTTTAGCCCTTCAGGAATCGAAAAATCGAGTGATTTCTTATCAAACTTTTTCGCAACAAATTCAAGTACCTCTAAACCGGTTTGGTCTAGGTTGCCCCACTCTATGTCGACCATTAATTGTTGGCGTACATGGTGTTTTGAATCATTCCAGATCGACAGTTCTTTTTGAGACCAATCAGTCGAAGCCTTAACCAATGCATCCTTGATATCAGCTTTGTTATGTTGTGATTCAGATTCAGAAGCATCTTCGCCAAGGCCGTCGCTCTCTTTATTTGAGAAGGGCTCCGTACTTGAAGATCGGCGTGAAGAGCGGCTTGAAGAATCGCGAGAAGAACGGCTAGAAATAAACAAAGGAATGGTGAATACCAAGGTACTCACGGCAATGGCAATCGACATTTCGAGTAGGTAACCGTATTTGATCGCCAAGAAGACACCAAAACCCATCATGATAATGCTAGGGAAGATGGCAGAAATCAGGGCAATACCCCAGCGGCCGCTCGATAGCACCGCCAGTAATCGAAATAGGTTTCTAATTTTCTTCATAGCCCGACGCCGCCTTACCTTTTTTCAGGGATTCTTTGTAGATTTTTTGCATCTCTTGTTCAGAGACTTCTTCGCCTTTGTTCTTATGATAGAAGTAAAAACAAGCCGCGCGACCTAAACCATAAGAGGTGCCGAAACTCATTGCCGCTGCAGCCACCGCACCTACCGTTTGACCATAAACTGGAATCAGCTTTATCAACTGTCGAGTGCCCAGTTTCATTCCGTATTGCAAAGCAAAGCTGCTTCCGAGAGTGCCTATCAACTCACTGAAGACTCGCTTGTTCCACTCGACCCCATATTGATTGGCCAAGCTGTGAAGCATTTTGGCTTGAATCGCAGGTACCGATACCAAACCAACCCCCGGAATCAGGTCACTCGCCGCGGCACTTCCCGCATACCAAAGCACTTCGTTTTCTACTTGATCAAAGTTGGCTTCTTCTTGCGTGGAATGCTCTTTGTCTTGCACCATCATTCCGATCACCGGAAGAATACTGGTCAGCTTTTCTAACAAGATGTCATAGTTGTAAATTGAACCACTGTTATTGCTCGAGTCATCCGTTTCGAAATCGACCGCTACCGATTCAAACTCTTTACCCCAAGCCTTCTCTACTTGGTTGGTGTTGAACTGAACCTGCCTTGCTCGATCTGGTTCACTGGAAGACAACACTGCAGTATGAACAAGCAGCAAGTGCTTAATTTTCTTCTGTTTCTTAATCTGTTTTAGAGCCGCAAGCACTGAGGATTGTTCAGGTTCGTCGGCTTTCATTACAACGACTAACGCATTACCTGCCTGACCAATCTCTTCCAGATCCTCTTTAGCATCATAATTCGCTTCGCTTAGTCCTCTGGTATCGAGAAAGCGCATCACCGGTTTGTCTTGTGGGAATTCGTAAGACATCGCCGTCATGGTACAAGGCGCAAAACCATTGCCCACTTCTACAGAAGAGTCACCAGTCACCGCTTGAATAAACGATGACTTGCCCGCCCCCGTTTTACCCAACAACCATAAAGTCGGAAGATGCTTACGCTGGTATTCATGGGC
Organism: Vibrio sp. 10N.222.52.C3; assembly: GCF_041474195.1. NCBI lineage: Bacteria > Pseudomonadati > Pseudomonadota > Gammaproteobacteria > Vibrionales > Vibrionaceae > Vibrio > Vibrio sp. 10N.222.52.C3. The sequence continues at coordinate 18,407 of NZ_JBFRTQ010000031.1, forward strand.
CTGAGTAAGATCTGGGTTCTTGCTCGGATTGATGAAGTCTTTTATTTGATCAAACATGTTTAGAGTAACGCTCACTTGATGTTGAGATTCGAGTTGATGACAAAGCAATACTGACTTATATAATCACAAATCATATTAAACTTATGTTTGTTCAGTCGCACAGGTTTACAATACCTAAACGCTTGTTTTTATTTGCGCGCTCATTCTTTATAAGCGCTTTTTTATACGTGCGGGTATCATCGTATTGATTCACCCATCGAACGAACATCAACAAACACAGAGAAGTAAAAGGTAAGTATGGAACAAATTTATTTAGCTGGCGGTTGCTTATGGGGCGTACAGGAATTTATTAAGTACGTTCCTGGTGTTATCAGCACAGAAGCAGGCCGTGCCAATGGAAGCGCCCAGCTAACAGAAAACGGGGCGACGCAATGCGATAGCACGCAATGCAATGGCACACAAAGCGATTACGATGGCTATGCAGAATGCGTACAAATTGAATTTGATCCAAGCGTCACGTCTGTAATGATTTTGATGAAACACTTGTTTGAGATTATCGACCCTTACAGCGTCAATAAACAAGGTGTCGATGTGGGAGAGAAGTACCGCACAGGCGTATACAGCACTAATGCAGAACACTTAACCGAAGCTGAGCACTATATTGCTTCAAGAGATGACGCCGACCGTATCGCTGTTGAGGTGTTGCCGTTAACTCACTATGTCGCGAGTGATGATATCCACCAGCATCACCTAAGCCACTTCCCTGAAGATCACCACTTATGTCATATCCCTTGGGATCTGCTACATAAGTATAAATCACAGTAGTCACGACGTAAGATTGAGATGGTCACGACCTAAGATCGATAAAGCCTCAACAGATATTACCCGTTGAGGCTTTGGCTTTATCGGTGCTAATGGCCAAGACAGCTATCGTGAATTGGTTTGATAGCTCAAACCATTAAGCATTAGCCATTAGCAATTAAGTAATAACCAATAAATTACTTAGTCGTATTCTCAAGCACGTAGTCTGGACCCGCTGTTTCAGCCGTCACGACCGCAAGTTTAGACACGTCTGCGCCTTCACCTTGATAAGCGTTCATGCCGTTTTCTACAACAACTTTTGGTAGCTCAACCGAGTAGCCTTCGATCAGTTCAGAATCCGTCACTTGACCCACGTAAGTTTCGTCTGTATAAGTTGCGCCAACTAATGGGAAGTCTTGCGTTGCACGTACACTTACAAACTCAGGTGACTGCGAGTTATCAACCACGTTGTGTTTAAACACCACATCAACGCCCGCATAAATGCCTTCCACTTCTGCGTTGTCAAACAAACTTACACGGTGGCTTTGGTTGCCGTAAACAATGCCCCACTCAGTATCGACTAGAGAGTTGTTCTCAATGGTGATGTTTTTCGGTGTCCACTGCTTGTTAAGCTCTTTGCCTTTCACCGTTTGATCTAGCTGCTCACCATTCGCTACGTCGATGATGCCTGTGTTAATAACAATGCCGCCACGTAGGTCAGCGTTGCCTTCAATCAAGCCATCGCGGCCTCGAGTGTTTGCAATGTAGTTGTTACGAATCACATGATCTTCATCGTAGATACGGACGCCGCCCGTTAGGCGCTTTCCATTGCCAAGAATCATGTTGTTCTCAACTGTGTTGCCTTTTCCGTGACGCAGTGAAATAAGCGCGGTGCTTTGGAAAATAGTATTACCTGAGATCGTGTTGTCGCCCGACTTAATCGAGATAAGCTCACGCTCACCATCCATATCGATCATTAGGTTGTTCACGAACTTAGAACTTGAATCCCACTGTGAAGCTTTAGAATCACCAATACGGATCGCTTCCCAGCTGTTGCCGTTGTAACGAATCGCTTCTTTGATGTCGAATTCGTTGAACTGGTTAGGCTTTTGATCCATGAAGATGTTATTTGCGATCAGGTGGTTGTCAGCTGTGTCATCTTTTTGTACACCAATCAAAGTGCCGCGTTTTTGCTTACCTTCGAAACGGTTGTTGATGACTTTGCCGTCTTTACCCCATAGAGAAACCCAAAGGTACTTTGGATACTCAGAACGACGCTCGTCTGGCTCGTACGTGTAATCGTGGTTGAAGTAGTAGAATGTTGAGTTTTGAAGCGTATTGCCATTACCCATCATACGAACTGCGCCAAAGCGTTCGTTAGGACCGCCCTCAGTAAATACCAAGCCATCAAGCGTGATGTCATCGCCTTTCAGTTCAAACTGAATCAAACCAGTGATCCACGCAGAACCTGCTTGCTCGGCCTTGATAGTGATGTCATTCGCCGTGATCGTCACTTGACCTAAGTTCGCGTATTTACCGGCAGGGATCACCAGTTCGTCGCCATCTTTTAGGTTTTCAAATTGTGCTTTAAGCGCAGCCACTTGCTCTTCCGAAGCAACGGCTAAAGTGTCGCCATCTACCTCTGTTAAGCGGTCACTGCTCAATAGGTAACTACGGTCAATTTCGCTAACAGCAGGCGTAGCTTGTTCAGCGACACTGACTACGGGTGCTGTTTTTTCTTGTGTTGTACAGCCTGTTGCAAAAGCGAGTGTGAACGCGCTAATAATGCTTACCGATAATAGTTTTTTGTTCATCGTACATCTCACATTAAAGTTTGGATTATAAAAATGACGACCACCCGTTCAGGTGGCCGTGATGTTATTTAGGATGCGTATTAAATTAGCCTTCGGCTGGAGTCACTTCGTCTTGTTGCTCGACTTTGTCATCGACTGCTTTAACAAGTAACAGACCAACAGAGAACACAATCAAGCCACACAGAACGAATACCATGCGTCCCCACATTGGGTTTGGCAGTACGAACATAGTCATTACGCCCACACCCGCTACCGCGATAAGTGAACCCAACATACGACGTTGCTTGTTATCCAGCTTCTTCTGTTCATTACTTTCAGCAACTAGTGGCGTCGCTAGGTTGTTGAAGAACTTGTCTACGTCTTTCTCACGGTGCTCAGCAAGAGGCTTGTAGAACAGTGTTGAAAGAACAAAGAAGCCAGCAGTAAATATGATGTGACCGATAAGGCCGATAGCCACTTTCAGGTCAGCCCACTCACGGCCAGTTAGTTCATTTAGACCGAACCAGTTTTGAATCATGTCCGCAGTGATAACGAAACCAACGAAGTAAGAAACCACACCACCTACAACTAGCGTGCCCCAACCTGCCCAATCCGGTGTTTTACGGATGAAGAAGCCACAGAATGCTGGAATTGTCATTGGGAAGCCGATCAATGCGCCCACGTACATCATGGTGTCGAAAAGGCTCAGACCTTTAAGAGAGTTGATGAACAGAGCAACCAAGATGATCGCGATACCGAAGAAGGTAGACGTTAGTTTAGAAACAACCATTAGCTCTTTCTCTGTCGCTTTAGGACGAAGAATCGGCTCGTAGAAGTTCTTAACGAAGATACCTGAGTTACGGTTTAGACCTGAGTCCATTGAAGACATTGTTGCTGCGAACATAGCGGCAATCAGAAGGCCAACCATACCTGCAGGCATGTATTCTTGAACAAAGTAAAGGTAAGCGAAGTCAGCGGCTTTGCTGCCAGCTTCTGGGTAAGCTGCTGCTAAATCAACACCTTGACCTGCCATGAACCAAGAAGGCATGAACCAGATGATTGGACCAAGCGTCATTAGTACACAAGCAAGTAGAGCTGCTTTACGTGCGTTATTTGAATCTTTCGCAGCAAGGTAGCGGTAAGAGTTAAGCATGTTGTTGGTGATGCTGAACTGCTTTAAGAAGATGAACACAGCCCAGATGCTGAAGATGCTCATGTAGTTCAGGTTATCACCCGTAATGAATGAATCTGTTGGGAAGTCGTTAACGATCTGCGTAACGCCACCACCGTGGTAAATCGCAACCACAGCACACGTCACCGTTACCGCCATGATGATAACCATCTGCATAAAGTCAGATGCGATTACCGCCCAAGAGCCGCCTGTTACTGACATTACTAGTACAACCAGACCCGTTAGGACAATCGTCGTTGTCATATCAAAGCCGAAGATACCCGATGCGATGATTGCTAGACCATTCAACCAAATACCTGCAGAGATAACGCTGTTTGGCATACCAGACCAAGTAAATACTTGCTCATTCACCTTACCAAAACGCATACGAATCGCTTCAATTACCGTCACAACACGCAGTTGACGGAACTTCGGAGCGAAGTAAAGGTAGTTCATTAGGTAACCGAATGCGTTCGCGATGAAGATAATCGCTACGGCAAAGCCATCGGTAAAGGCTTTACCTGCTGCACCAGTAAATGTCCAAGCACTGAACTGGGTCATAAATGCGGTTGCACCTACCATCCACCACAGCATATTACCTCCCCCACGGAAGTAATCACTTGTCGTACTTGTAAACGTTCGAAACATCCACCCTATCGCAATTAAGAATAGGAAGTAGATGCCAACTATCAGGGTATTGAGTTCCATCGTTAGACCTTTTATTTATGTTTTTTTGTTGAGGTCATTATAAATAAATGGCAAGTATATTTGTACTACAATAATCCAAATGCGTGACAATGATCTTACAGTCTGACACTCAATTAATCATACAAGTGATCGAGTTCAAAGTTGCACCACCTAGGAGCGCAATTCCTCAAGTCAGTGCAGTTATCCGCACTAAATTTCGACCAAAACCCCGAAAAACATGAACAAAGTCTCTAAAAATCGAAGATTCATCGTTAAAAACTATTATTCTTGACGATCAAAGCTTAAAGAAGAGCAGCAAAAATATCGTTAGATATAATTTATAAAAATAAATTAAACCAACTCATTTGTAGTACAAATAGAATTGGAAATTTTCTTTTAAAAGTTCCCTATATTAGGCAGCCAATAATGAAAACTTGAAAACCACTATTAGATACTGACAGGGATACACGGAAGTGAAATGCTTTTAACACACCCGTTACACTTTCCCCGTCCAATAAAAAGGTGTCATTATGAAGAAATACGTTCCAATCTTAATTGCTCTTAGTACGGTATCTTCTATGAGCTATGCAGCAACACCGCGTGAAGATGCTGTTGACTACTTACAGATGCGTAAAGGCGTGGCTTACCAAGTAAACCATTCAAAACCTTTCACTGGTCAATTTGAAGAGAAGTTCGATAACGGCCAAGTCGCGACCCAAGCTCAGTTTGCCGATGGCTTAGAACTTGGGCTAGAAACTAACTGGTATCCGAATGGCCAAGTCGCTTCTAAAGTGAATTACGTAAAAGGTGAACTGCAAGGCAAAGCTGAAACCTGGTATCCAAACGGACAGAAAAAAGCAGAACTCAATTATAAAGACAATGAACTATCAGGCACCGCCTCTCGCTGGTATCCCAATGGGGAACAAAGCCTGACAGCTGAATACAGCGACGGACAAAAAGATGGATTGGTAACGGACTACTACCCGAACGGTAATAAGGCCAGCCAAGCGAAGTTTGATGAAGGTGAAGTCGCGAACGGAAAACTTACTCGCTGGAATACTAACGGTGACAAAGTTGAAGAACTGACCTTTAAAGATCACAAAGTCACCTCTAAACAGGTGTGGATGCCTACAGAAAGCTAAGCCTCAAGAACAGCTCTCACGGAGCTCTTTGATATAACTAAACGCCTGCTGTTAAAGTTTGCAGCTACACGTCTGCAACTAAGAGACAAGAGAAGAGAAGAGAAGGGAAACGAACATTCATGTGATTAAGCGTGAATGTTCGTGGCTTTGATGCTGTAACAGACTCACTTGAGCGTGTTGTCATCAACCTAAAAGCCTATTCTTAAGCCGCGGTTTACACGCTTATTGAGCCGCACACGACTCTCTACTCAAATTTCAAATAAAAAAACGCTCATGTTGCCTGTATCAACATGAGCGCAAAGGTAGATCTTCACTACCATCTCCTACCTTTCTAAAGGAAAGCAGAAGTTATAATTAGAATAGTTGGGAGCAATAATCAAAATGCTCTTACAAGCACTTCAACGATTTCTTCTTTTTCATCAGTTTAGAGCGACTATATCCAATCGTTCTAACTCCGATCTCTATAGCAGGCTGTGTAACTGCCTTGCCTACTACACTTCAAACCTTTTTTGATTGAGGCTTTTTATCCCCTCACGGCAAATACATCGTACTTTTAGGTAAGTTAACTTTTAGACTATCTTCGCTTTTAAACTATCTTCGTTTTTAAACAAAGCCTTAGCCTTAAAACCATCATCCCAATGCAGCTATGAACCATAAGTTCATCCATTCACGTCGGTAGTCACTTAAAACTAACCGACAGAATCACTACCTAAAACCATACAGATGCATGTGCACCTGTTTAACGTACTGACGATATGAGTTGCCACATAAAGTTAGTAAATAATAATGTATTACAAATAAAAATGACAACTAAAGATTCAATTTTTTGCTGTAGCGCACATTTATTGATAGACAAAACTCAGAAAATCAACATAACCTGAAAAATAACCATTAAAAAACAAAGGCTTAATTCAAACCCTAACTTTGTAACCCTTTGTAAATAGTGGTTTTATCATGACAACACGATCTAATTCACAGAACCTCACCATTGTAATCGCTAGCATATTTGTAGTATTTTAATTCAAAAGAAAGAGTAACCCTACACACGAAAACAAACGTCATCGCATTGAGCGTATAACTCCGCTTTACCTAAAAGCCGGCGTTGCTAGGGAAAACCCTGAATGGTGAAACTGGCAACTTAGACAGACTTTAGCAAGTTCACAATGAAAAAGAACTTAGCGGAAATATGGGCTCAGCGCGATGTAGAACGACTTTACCCAAAACTTTAATCCCAATACAACAAAGGGCTCAACGTTGGTCCTTTATTAACCATTTTTTATTTAGATACAGTGGAAACAATAAAATGATAAAAACGAATAAAGTAACGCTTGCAGTATTAGCAACTCTTTTTGCAGGCAGCGTGTCTGCGGCATCACTAGATTTTCGTGAAGAGTACAAGCACGATTCGGAAGAATGGGCTGGTCGAGTGAAAATTGGTGGTAGCACAGGTAATCATTACTACGGCGTAGAAATGAAGCACAAGGGTAACCTAAGCGAACTTCAACGTGGTGATAACGAATTTGAATACGGCTACCACTTCAAATTCGATAACAACTGGCGTGTAACAACTTCAATGCCGATTACTTTCGGTGATGAAGCGGTAACTTACAAACCGCAAGTACGTGTTCAATACAAATTTGATTCAGGTGTAACAACGAAACTTCGTTACCGCCATGAGTTCCGCAATTATGCATCAGGTAAAACTTCAACAGGCCTTGATGGTAAGCAACACGACTCATTAAATGCCGGTAAAATTACGGGTAATATCGATTACAACTGGAACGCTTGGCAGTTTGGCTTTGAAGCAAACTACAAAGAAGATTTCTTTAATGACGAATGGAAAATGGGTAACAACGGCGAGTACGAGTGGGACTACAACATGAAGATCGGCTACAAAGAAGCAGATTGGAGCTGGCGCCCATACGTAGAATTTGGCAACGTTCAATGTACAAGTGATACGGTGTGTGACTCAAGCCGTCAACTACGTAGCCGTGTAGGTATTACTTACAGCTTCTAAGCTGTTCCCTATATGAAAAGTCTAAGATGATAACTGCCTAATTTTCTAAGACCCAAACAAAAGCCAGCATAATCGCTGGCTTTTATGCTTTCAAATCAGTTCAGTCAACAATGATTCAAATAAGGGAACAAATGGCTTCCCTAGTGACTGATCCTATATAAAAATGATAGTGTCACTTCATCATTCGGAACCACTCGCTTCTGCTGAGCCAAAAACAATTCCGCTGTCGAAACGGCATCGGCTAATGCATTGTGGCTGTTGTACTCAGGAAGCCCGTACCTTTCGCGAGTCCCTGCCAAGGTTAAATCGACTTCTTCATGATTGCTGATCGCTTTCTCCATGCTTTTCTCAATACACAAGGTATCAAGCCAAAGCAGAGGAATCGCTCTTAAACCGTAGCAGCGAAGAAGGTATTGGCTAATGAACTTCTCTTCGACTACACACGCGTGCGCGACGATAATCTTGCCTTTCGCTGCTTCGAAGAAAGTGAGCATCGCATCATGAATAGATGCGCCCTCTTCCAGCATCTGTGGTGTGATGTGGTTAATCACCGCAGTTTCAGCGTTAATCTGAGAATCATTGTTCAGGTAGATATGCTTGGCAGAAGCCAAATCGATTCGTCCTTTCACCACATCGACCCATCCCATAGACAAGATAAGATCTTGTTCGCTGTCTAGACCCGTGGTCTCAAGATCCAGCACGATATAGTCACTGTCTTTGGCCAAGTCCGTCATTTCAGGGCAAGGCTGATCTACGAGATCATGTAACGCTTCTGGCAACTTAACCGTTCCCAGATATTGCTTACGTTTACGTTTAATTCGCTCAAGCGGATGAAAGTAATTTAAAAACGATTTCATTAGCGCGCTCCGAAACGAATTTTCGCCGCTTCTTGAAGGTCAGCAATGATCCTAAAGGCATCTTTCAAGTGTTTACGCTCAAAGCTACCAAAGCTATCTGGGTTGATGTTGTTGTCAGGCACATCCCCGTTCTTCAGCGCTTCAAGTTGATGACCAAAACGGAAAGAGAGAATGAACTGGTAAGCACCCAGAATGTTCTTGAATGCATCGTCGCTCAGCATGCCTTTTTCATTAGCAGCAGCGAAACGTTCGTCAGTCGCCGACAAATCGCACTCCACAGCAAGGCCATAAATACGCGCTAAGTCGATAATCAAGTTGATCGCGTACTTCTTCACGTTCAACGTTTTCTTATTCTCACCTGACTTCTCTAGCACTAAGCTATTGAAGATGCCAAGTGGCGGGTTGGTATTGACCGCGTCTTTCACTAGCGTGCTTAAAAACTCACGGTTACCGCGAATATTGCTATGCAGCTCATCGCGCAGAATACCTTCGAACTCACTGTTGCCGTAGATAGTACGAATTTCTAGGAACACACTGATATTAAGCAAGCGTTCGTACTCTGGGTTAGCCACCCACTTCTTGTAGTAGTGCTTCCATACACTGAGTGGCTGACACCATTTTGGCGTCGCAGCCATGAATTTACCTGGACATAATGGGTAGTGACAGCTTGCTAAGCCGTTGGTCACCATCATCGCTAAGTGTTTGAAGTAAATACGGTCACTGTCGGTTGCATCGTCAGCAAGAACAATCGCGCTGTCTTGGTCCGACAACATGTGCACTTCATTACGTGCGTGCGATCCGGCTACGATCCAAGAGAAATCACACGGTGGTGGGCCTAACTTATCAATCGCTATTTGAATCAATCGACGGGTGTAGGCGTCCATAATCATGGTCATTACCTTGCCGACGGTTTCAGGCGCCACTTTACCTTCCACCAGCGCTTCAAAAATAGCTTGTCGCTCTGAGGTGAACGAAGACATGGTTTTCACGCTGCCCGCGTATTTGATTTTCTCGATCAAGAATATCGCTTGAACACGGTGGTTTTGAACCAAATGAGACGTAGTAAGAAGACCAACGACCTTATTCTCTTTCACAACGGGCAAGTTACGGATATTAAATTGCATCATGATAGAGGCCGCATGCAGCACCAGATCATCCGGTTTTACAGTAAGTGGAGAGTGCGTCATTACCTCTGAGATCAGGCTATCAGTACTCACGCCGTGGGCAATCACTCGCTTAGTCATGTCTCGGTCGGTGATCAAACCAACAATGGTTTCACCTTCATAGATCACGGCACACGGTGAGCGTTGATGAAGCATTTCAACCGCAACCGACTGGATGGTTTGCTCAGACTTAACAATTGCCACCTGCCCGCTTGCCACTTCCTCAACTTTACGAATGAACAGGCCTTTCTCTTTATTCGACCAGACCACATCCAGTGCCGACTTCAAGCGAACCTGCGCCTGTGAAGCAAAGTGTTCTGCGCAACTTGGAAAGGCTTTGAAAAGCGTTTGAAGTGCCGAGTGTGGAATCACATAAAGTAAGGTGTTTTCGATTGCGACAGCTCTATAGCCTTTTTCGTCGTTGACTTCAGAATCTAAGAACGTAAAGCCAAACAAATCTTCACTGCCTAGACGGGCACGAAGCACACCGTCCGATTTTCTTTGCTCCATAGATCCTGTTCGAATGATATAGAGCGACTTTTCTTTTCCTGACTCGCATAGATCGACGACATCCCCTTTGGCTAGATAGGTAATCTGAACATTAAAAGCGAGGTCACGAAGCGCTTCTTTAGGGATCTTATCGAAAGGGTCTATCTGACCGATGAACTGAAGAATATTTGGCAATAGAGACTGAGGCATATAATCACACTCGCATTAATTTGATTAGTATTATTATATAACTAACAATGCTGGTTACTAGCGGTTTTAGCAAAACAACGCACATAAGACTAAATATTGGACATCGGTCAAGTTTTCATCAATTTTGGATGTAAAAAAGCACGTATTAAACGTGCTTTCAATAGATAACTGTCTGTAGTAACAGCAATTTTAGGTTGACTCCACTAGGTATCCAGAGCAACGCTCGATAGAAACGGCTAAGACCTTAGAGTTGAAACCTCACCCAAAACACTAAGCTAGCTTGCTACTGGCAATCTGTGGTTAGTATCTAATAGATGACTTGCAGAAGCTTGGCGTGCTTTATCACTGTTACCCGCCATGATTGCTTCATAAATTTGACGGTGTTCATTAATACACGTACTTCCCTCTTCTGAAGAATGAGAAATAAAGTTAACAAACATTGTCGTTAAGATATTGCCAAATGGAAGGTAAAAGTCATTACCTGTTGCATTGAAGATGAGGCTATGGAATTTCATATCAATATCTAGCCAACTGTCTTGGTTAAACTCTTCAGCACCTGATATTTCTACCATCTGTTGGAAAATGCCCGACAGTTCAATGCGTTGTTCAGCGCTCGCGAACTGAGCAGCCAATGCACATGCTTCTGGTTCAATCGCGCGACGTAAGCCCAAAAACTGATGACAGAATTGGTCTGTATCTGCCAAACCATCCATCCATTCGATCAATTGCGGGTCTAAAAAGTTCCAGAACGCACGGTCAACAACGCGAGTACCGATCTTTGGTCGAGATTCTAGTAGGCCTTTTGAAGTAAGAAGCTTAACCGCTTCTCTTAATGCAGTCCTACTAATTCCAAATTGCTCACACAGAGCCATTTCACCAGGAATGATAGAGCCTTGAGGCAAATTGCCCGACAAAATACCACGTGCGATTTCACGTGCAACTTGCACATGAAGGCTTCGCTTAGAGCCTGAAATCGAATTGAAAGAGCCAGCCATGTGTCTACTTACTTATTAGATATGTATTATTTAACTCGGACTATAGCACTGATTTATATCTGCACCAACTAAGTATAAGAATAACGTGAGGTCACGAATGATATAGGCTAGCGAAGATTTTATGAATATTATAAGTATTTAGTTCATCAAACTAATTAAAAACATTTATTCATACAAATGGTTCTTATTTACACCGTTTTTTGTATGCGCAAACTCACAAAACGACTCTTACTCTCACTATTTATGTCGTTGATGATCAGTTTTGAGATGACTATCCTTGAATACTGCAAGTGTTATTGTATGATTTATTAACGCGAATGATCTACAATATAGGCGACTGTGATGTTTAACGATTTAAAAGGCAAACGCATTCTAATTACTGGCTCTACTGCAGGTATGGGCTTAGCTACAGCACGTATTTTCGCAAAGTATGGTGCAAAAATTGGTATCAATAGTCGTGCTTCTAGCCCAAAAGTTGATGACGTTCTATCTGAACTTACCGCACTGGGTGGCGATGTTGCCTTTTTTCCTGCAAACCTAATGGACACATTAGAGTGCGAAAGGTTAGTCAAAGAGTTCACTGATCATTTTGGTGGCATGGACGTGTTGATTAACAACGCCGGTGGCCTTGGTGGTCGCGCCAATCTAGAAAATATCGATGATGAGTTTTATGAGCGCGTAATGAACCTTAATGTTCGCTCTGCGCTGATGACAACCAAGTTCTCTATCCCGCACTTACGCGCCTCTGCTGCTGAGTCCGGGCAAACATCTTGTGTGATTAGCACGGGTTCGATTGCCGCTCGCGAAGGCGGTGGTGTTGGTGCAGGCATCTATGCCGCGTCTAAGGCTTGGTTACACGACATTCACCGCAATTGGGTGAAAGAGTTCGCGCAAGACAATATCCGTTTCAACATTGTTTCACCGGGCACTATCGACACCGCATTTCACGATGGCAAGAGCGACGATTTGAAAGCGACCATTGCTAACAACATTCCAATGGGACGCTTTGGCAATATTGATGAAGTTGCTCCTTCATTTGCTTTCTTTGCATCGCACGCTTGCAGCGGTTACATCACAGGTCAAATCCTAGATGTTAATGGCGGACAAATAACGCCTTAGTTAGCTGGTTTATATAAGCTCACTCAGCGATTTAAGTTCGCCACACTATATAAGGTTAACAGACCCGAGTAGATGAGGGAAAACCTCACACTAAATTCGACGTATACACTGACACTAAACACCAGATTCGTCTGGCTTTTAGTGTTTTCAAAGTTTCAATTTCAGGTGGTTTAAATGTCAATATTTACATTGGTGGAAGATTCAAGCCGCCGAATTCATGTTCAAGTGGCGAGACAAATTGCTCGCAAGATCTTGTCAGGCGAGTTAGAAGAAAATCAAAAGTTACCCAGCGAAATGGAGCTGTGCGAAATCTTTGGAGTGAGCAGAACTGCCCTTCGAGAATCAACTAAGCTACTTTCGGCAAAAGGTTTAATCGAGTCGAAGCCAAAAGTGGGCACTCGTATCAAACCGAGAACACAGTGGCACTTCTTGGACCCGCAATTGCTGTACTGGATCCAAGATTTAGAAGATACTAAACCCTTCTTGTCTCAATTTTTAGGCTTAAGAAAAGCGATTGACCCGGAAGCGTGTGCGCTCGCTGCAACCAATGCAACTGTAGAGCAACGCAAAGAGCTTTCGATTCTTTTCCAGAAAATGACCATCGCAGCAAATAGCTTCGATTATGAAGAGTGGACGACCAACGATCACCTGTTTCACCAAACGATTTTCTTATCGACAGGTAATCAATTTTACATTCCATTCGCGAACATTCTGTCGACTATCTTCAAGCAGTTTATCGACCACTCCGCTGAAGGCGGTCGCTTCTGTTTAGAAGAACACAAAGCGATTTACGACGCAATAATGTCTGGCGATACCAAGCAAGCTCGAATTGCTTCTCAAGTCCTGCTAGACGATGAGAACCAAAAGCTCTCTAGGGTTGAATTAGCCATCGCATAACCGAGATTAACCAAACTGACTTGTTTTTCAAAGACACAAGTCAGTCTTGTTTTAGCACCCATTTTTTAACCATCAACTACCGTAGTGTTTTCTTCTTTAAACGCTCTACTCCGCCACCTCAGAGAAAGCTTACGGTTATACACATAAGGTGTTGTTTGTGTCTTCACAATCGTACGTAAGGAAAAATTTCTCTCTCGCCTGGCCCCTCGCCTTAAACGGTATCTTGATGCAGTCGATGTTGATGATCGACACACTGCTTGTCTCTCCTCTTGGTGAAATCCCTTTAGCTGCAATGGGGATTGCGACGACTATCGTTGCCTTTGTACTGGGAATTCAAATGGCGCTGGCAAACGGTACTCAGTTAGTATTAAGCCGCGCAGTGGGCTCTGGCATCGCCGCATCATTATCTAAAGCATTTTGGGCAGGGTTATTTATCAACCTTGGCGTAGCAACACTATTTTGGCTTCTACTTACTTTTTTCGAACAACCCTTGATTCAAGCTTTAACAGATGACGCTTCCCTTCACTTAGAAATCAGCCGCTATCTAGACATCTCGAAATACATCGTTATTTTTACCGCGTTAACGCAGGTGATCATTGCTTTATTTAATGCGCTAGGCAGAACTAAAGTCCCATTCAAAGGTTACTTAATTGAACTGCCTATCAATGCTGTACTCTCATATGTGCTGATTCATGGTTTTTCTAATTTTGAAGGGATTGGAGTACAAGGCGCTGCATTAGGCAGCATTATTGCAATAACGATCCGCTTGCTGTATTTGGTTTTGTGCGTGCATTTAAGCTCAGCGATTTCACTCAAATTAGACGCTCAGCGCTCTGAATTCTTTACCAACGTTCGCCGTCACTTTATCGAAATATTCCCTGTAGCAGCGAACGTGACCATGCTTTTGATTGGCGCAACGATATATCAATTGTTGTATTCGCAACTTAACATCAACGCTTACGTAGCGATTACTTTGGTGATGCCTTGGATCAGGGCTGTCTCTCAATTTATTACCGCTTGGGCTCACTCTTCCGCGATTACTATCAGCCAAGCGATTGGCTCCAAAAAGATGGATGACCTAGTCAAAAACGTCGATACCAGTATCGATATTGCAGTCGTCATTTCTTTCGTTTGTGCACTCTTATTCGCAGGATTAAGTCTGGTCATTGGTGACATTTACCCGAACTTGGATGAATCTACCTATCAAGCATTGGCCGTTATCGCCCCACTCTACATATTCTTGCCAATTGTTCGTGGCTACAACACGGTTCATGGGAATGTACTAAGAGCACTAGGAAAAACGACCGCAGTCTTCAAAATCAACTTTACTGGTCAATGGGTAATTTCAATTCCATTGTGTGCATTGATCATCTTTGGTTTAGATGGCTCTATCTTTTGGGCCTTTGCTATCCAACCATTCGAAGAAGTCGTTAAAGCTTTCCCATTCCGTCACTTAGCTCGAAAGTCTCTAAAGGAGTTTGATGCCGACAAAGCTAAAGAGTTGATGTATGACTAAGTCCGGTATCGAGTCGCCGTCCTAAAATCTTTCTACGCTTTCTGATTACAACCTTGTCTTTTGACAAGGTTGTATTGTTTCAGCTGTACCGTTCATTGGTAAGCTTCATTGTACTCTCGCTGATACCCGGCTCATCTTAAATCTCATAGAAAACAAAAAGACCACTCAACATTCGGTTCAGTGGTCTTCGAAAACATTCCTTAAGGCCTGTTTCTAACTAGCCTTATGTACTATTTGCCGTTCAACTTTAGTGCCGAGAAAGTCACACTGTTATAGTCGCCATTCTTTTTATCGACAGCGAAATCGCCAGTACCGCCACAACCTGGCCCCCATACAGGGTGAGAATCGCTCACGCTACATTGGCCGTATGCGCCCGCTTTGTAATAGAAATCATCTTCAGCATAACCCGTTGGTGAATCAAGCTCATCAATACCCTTGCTCAGATCGATTTCATACTTAACCGTATCGTGACGCTCGGTTTCAAACGTTAGGTACATCATGGTGCCTTTCACTTCCACTTTGTAACTAAACTCTTCACCAAGAGCAATACCCGCTTCACCCGGTTCCGCTGGGTTTTCCCAAGTGTTACCCCAAACAGGGTAAGCGATATCGGCACGGTTAGGATCTTTTTTCTCTAGGTTACGTTCATAGTTCCAGAATACTGAACCCATTTCTTGGTCAGGAAACTTCTTATAGAAGATCTTTAGTGGTTCATTACCATGCCCATAACCGGTTCCAGCTTTGATTAGCTCATTATGTTTTTTAGCGTGAATCTGACCAACAACCACCGAGTGAGCTGGGTACTTTTCTGGGAACTTAGCGTTAACTGAGACGTGATTAACTTTTAATGTCGCTTCTAATGTTCCGCCAACAGCACTGTATTCACTAGCCGCTGGGTGACTCGACAGTGCCCACTGGTTTCCTTTATCAGCCGTATCGATAGAGAAATCTGCACCTCTTGGCATTTGTCGTAATTCAGAACGCGCATTCTTCGAGTTTTTCGTCGTAATCGCTTGGTTCTGCACTTCAAATACAAGGTTGCCGTCTTTATCAAGATGGAAGAAATCACTATGTGAGTAGCTCATCATGGCTACCCCTTCTATTTCATCAACACGACCATCTTCATTAATATCTGAAGGTATGGTTATTTTCCAATTATGCATATCGAATTTATCGGCAGGTACGGGGTAAGAAACACCGTTATTTGCGAAAGTAACCATTGGTACAGTCGCTAATAGCGCCACTGCTAATATGTTTTTCTTAAACATGACTCATCCTTTATTGTTAACAGATACCGAGTACACACTCAGTACAGAAACCACTTTTGAACACGAATTAGTACTAAATATTTTCTCTTCGACTTAAATAAGCCAACCGATAAATAGAATTTACATTTAGCCATTTTGTAACTTTTATTAAACATCTGGCTATGGTTTATATTTATGCCTCTCAACATGCTCCCTATGTTTAAGCCACGATGGTTAAAATCATCATTATTAACATATAGAAACACTTAATATTTGTATTATTTTAACACATGCAAAAAAGTGAGTTTCTAAGGTTTGTGAATATGAGAAGTACGTCATGATTGATTTAATACACAAGCCCTAAATTGAGATATTCATAACATTTAGCTATATATTTGGGCCATTAGTC
>NZ_JBFRTQ010000032.1:0-51945 GCF_041474195.1 Vibrio sp. 10N.222.52.C3
ATATAGTAATAATCACAACCTAACGATTTTTTTAGCTAACCACTTGTAAATATTTCCAATTTTGAAAAAATAAATTACGCAAATGTACTGGAACTTTTTCCTCGAAATCAGTGACCAATACTCAAAATAAAAATCAAATGGATACCCAGAGAGTCCAAAATGCACAAAACAAATTTCGAAGTCCTTCAAAACTATCTAGAGTCTCAAATCATTGGTCAAAAAGAGCTCGTTAAGCAACTGATGATCGCCCTTTTAGCAGATGGTCATATCCTCGTTGAAGGACCTCCCGGCTTAGCAAAAACTCGTGCAGTAAAATCATTGGCTGACTGTGTTGAGGGTGACTTCCACCGTATTCAATTCACTCCCGATCTGTTGCCAGCTGATTTGACGGGTACCGACATCTTCCGTCCTGAGACTGGGGAGTTCACTTTCCAATCAGGCCCGATTTTCAACTCATTGATTCTAGCGGATGAGATCAACCGTGCTCCGGCGAAAGTTCAAGCGGCAATGCTGGAAGCAATGGCAGAGAAACAAGTAACTGCCGGTCGAAAAACCTATGCGCTGCCTGAGTTGTTCTTGGTAATGGCAACACAGAACCCAATTGAACAAGAAGGGACTTACCCGCTACCGGAAGCTCAGTTAGACCGATTCTTGCTTCACCTAGAGGTTGAATACCCAGATATGGAAAGCGAGCTTGAGATCTTACGACTCAACCGTGGTGAGGCTCAAGGTAACGAATCAGCTCAGCCACAACAGATATCTCAGCAAACGATCTTTGAAGCGCGCCAAGAAGTGCTCAACATTCACATGGCAGACACCATTGAGCAGTACATCATCAGACTGGTTATGGCGACTCGCCAACCTAAGCAATACAGTGACCAACTTGATCAATGGTTAGACATGGGTGTCAGCCCGCGTGCAACCATTGCGTTAGACCGTTGTGCCCGCGCTCACGCTTGGCTTGCAGGACGAGATTACGTCACGCCACAAGACGTTCAAGCGATGGCATTCCCTGTGTTACGCCACCGTCTACTGCGCAGCTACCACGCACAAGCTGAAGGTGTCACCGCAAACCAAGTGATCGCACACCTTATTTCATTGGTTGGCAGCGCATAGGGATACGCGCATGAATAATCAACTACCCAACCATAGTGACGGCGTCACGTTAAATCTGGATGAGCTGCTGCAATACAAAGCGCAGTCTGTTCGCTGGTTGTCTCCCGCCAAGAGCCTTTGGTCACAGCTTAACGGCCAACACGAGAGCAACCGTAAAGGTCGCGGGATGAATTTCTCTGAAGTTCGTCAATATCAAGCGGGAGATGACATTCGCAGCATTGATTGGCGTGTAACAGCCAGAACGGGCAAAGCGCATACCAAACTTTTCTCTGAAGAACGAGAACAGCCTGTCATTTTATTCTTGGATCTATCAAGCAGTATGATTTTCGGCTCAACCTTGTTGCTGAAATCGGTTCAACTTGCACACTTTGCTAGCCAACTGTGCTGGCTTACTGTGGCTCAAAAAGATCGAATTGGCGCGGTGATCGATACTGGCAAAGAGGTCATTGAGATTAAGCCAAGTGCAAGCAACCATGCTCCACTGCGTATTTTGCAAAAAGTCATAGAAATCAATAATGCAGCGCTGACTCATCACGACAATCATAATGACACAACCTTAGAGCATGGGCTGAAATCTCTGCACCAGCTTTGCCCTAAAGGAAGCGATATTATTATGCTCAGTGACTTTGTGCGTTACCAAGAAAGTGACTACTCACTTATCAGTCAAATTCGCCGACACAACAGAGTACGTCTTGTGCATTTCTACGACCCGCTAGAGCAAGGTGAAACCACCTATAAAGGCTCTAAACAGGTCACCGATGGCAGCAAAACTCAATGGTTTAATTTCTCTTCTAATAAAGAAAAGCAAAAGCTTAACCATGCTTTTTCGCTTAAGAAACAGCAGCTGCAACAGATGGGGTTATCTCTCGCGATACCTTATAGCTCGCTGTCGAGTGCGCAGTCACTCATGAGCCAGATATCAGGAGCTCAGTCATGAAACAGCCCTTAGATTTAAGTCCGGTGATTGCGCCAGACGCCCCGACTTGGTGGCCTTTGGCGTGGGGTTGGTGGGCAGTCATTATCACAGCCATTTTCCTGATTGCCTTGGTGTTTTTCATTCTAAAACGTAGAAAAAACAATCAACAGGCGAAACAAGAAGCGCTGTCTTACTTTAGTAATAGTCAGTCCCAAGATGGCTTGTCTCCGAGCAAAGCTCAAGACATCGTTCGTCAAGCAGCACTGAGCTATTTCCCTCGTGAAAAAATTGCAGGTTTGTCTGGTGATGATTGGTTGAAGTTCTTAGATGCGCAATTGGCGAAGCCGTTATTTGTAGCAAAACAATCCCAGTGGCAACAAGCGCTCTATCAAGATGTAGCCCTTATGAATGACGAACAGAAAAAGGCTCAACAACAATTAGTTAATGATTGCGAAACTTGGCTTCGTAAAGCCCTTCCTCCTAAGCGAGGTCGTTATGAGTGATTTTCTAAGCCCTATGTTTCTAAGCGGGGACTTGCTAAACATCGAGTTCGTTTGGTGGTGGATGTTCTTCATCGCGCCACTGCCGTTGCTCGTTTACTTGTTCTCACCAAAGTCAGAATCAAGCAATGCCCTAAGACTTCCATTTCTGCCAGAAGACAGTAATACCAAAACACCGAGCAGTCGCTTACCAAAGGCGTTGTCCGTGATTATCTGGCTTCTGCTGGTTACGGCGAGCGCACGCCCTGTATGGTATGGCGAACCCGTTGAGTTTCAACCGAAGCACCGTGATTTGATGTTGGTTGTCGACCTCTCCTACTCCATGAGCCAAGAGGACATGCAATTCAATGGCGAGTACATCGACCGCTTATCGGCGGTGAAACGCGTATTGAGTGACTTTATTGAGCGACGAAAAGGCGACCGAGTTGGACTGGTGTTATTTGCTGATCACGCCTACTTGCAGACCCCGCTTACGCTAGATAGAGATACGCTTTCACAACAGCTCAATCAAGCGGTGTTAAAGCTGATTGGTACTCAAACAGCGATTGGTGATGGTATTGGTCTTGCCACCAAAACCTTTGTCGATAGCGATGCACCCCAACGTGTAATGATTCTACTCAGCGACGGCAGTAATACCGCCGGGGTATTAGACCCATTAGAAGCGGCGGATATTGCAAAGAAATACGACGCAACGATTTACACCGTGGGTGTCGGTGCAGGCGAGATGATGGTCAAAGAGTTCTTCATGACGCGCAAAGTCAATACTGCTCAAGACTTGGATGAACGTACACTAATAGAAATTGCCAAACGCACCGGCGGTCAGTACTTCCGAGCGCGTGACAGCAAAGAGTTAGCGACGATTTACGACACCATTAACCAGTTAGAGCCCGTGACGAACGCCACTAAGATCTGGCGACCGCAACAAGAGTGGTTTGTATGGCCACTGTCGGCGGCAATGTTCTTCGCATTTATGCTGTTAGCCATTAGGAGAAACAATGTCTAACTTTACTTTTATCTACCCATATTGGTTCTTGGCGCTTGCCGTGCTGCCCGCTATTTGGTGGCTGAGCAAGACACAGTCCAAACAAGGATTACTCGCGTCACACATCGCCCGTTACTTGGCGCCAGAATCAAGCAAGCCATCGAAAAATCGCAGTACTTACTTCGGTATTTGGTGGCTGGTCGGCGTTATTGCGTTAGCTGGGCCAAGCTTCGAGAAAAACGAACAACCAAGCTTTGAAAAAACGCAGGCACGAGTTGTGATCATGGACATGTCGATGTCAATGTATGCCACCGATATTAAGCCGAATCGCTTAACTCAAGCGCGATACAAGGCTCTTGATCTGCTTTCATTATGGAAGGAAGGGCTAACAGGCATGGTGGCGTATGCTGGGGATGCTTACACCATTAGCCCGCTAACGTCAGACATCAACACCATCAAAAACCTAGTGCCTAACCTATCGCCAGATATCATGCCTTATCAAGGTGGTGATGCCGCATCAGCCGTTAAGCTTGCGATTGATATTATGACTCGCGCGAAGATCTACCAAGGTGATTTGGTATTGATTGCTGATGACATCGATGACCAAGAGAAGAAGCAGATCGACTCCCTACTCTCTGGCAACGATTGGACATTGTCGATTCTAGCTGTAGGGAGTGAAAACGGTGCGCCAATCTCGTTACCTACGGGGTCGATGCTGCAAAGCGACTCAGGACAAACCGTGGTGGCAAGAACCAACTTGAAGAACATGCGCGAGCTTACACGCAGCTATGGTGGCACGTTCACTGAAGTTCAATTTGATAACTCAGATGTTGAACACATCGCGAGCTACCTCGACCGCGTTGCAACAACATCGGAAGTAACCAAGACCAAGAACTCACTCAACACCAGAGTGAACAACGGTTTCTGGTTACTGCCTTTGCTATTACTTCCGGCACTTGGATTATTCAGGAAAGGGGTTATTTGGTGTGCCTTAGCTGGAGTTATCTCTTTTAGCCAACCAAATACTGCGTTTGCGAACCCGTGGAAAACCAATGATCAAGTAGGCTATCAGCTGTATCAGGACGAGGACTTCCA
Organism: Vibrio sp. 10N.222.52.C3; assembly: GCF_041474195.1. Taxonomy (NCBI): domain Bacteria; kingdom Pseudomonadati; phylum Pseudomonadota; class Gammaproteobacteria; order Vibrionales; family Vibrionaceae; genus Vibrio; species Vibrio sp. 10N.222.52.C3. The sequence continues at coordinate 4,610 of NZ_JBFRTQ010000032.1, forward strand.
ACAAGCTGCTGAACAGTTCACCCAACAAGAGTGGAAAGGCATTGCTCAATACAAAGCCGGTGATTTCGAAGCCGCAGAGCAGACGCTGCAAGAGCTTTCTAGTGAAGATGCTCGCTACAACCTTGCTAACGCTCAAGCCCAACAAGGTAAGTACGACCAAGCGATCCAAGAGTATCAACGTATTCTTGAAAGCAACCCTGAACATGCTTATGCGAAGAAGAACCTAGAGATTGTCGAACAGGCTCAGAAGCAACAGCAACAGCAACAGCAACAGCAACAGCAACAGCAACAGCAAGGCGATTCTGACTCCAAAGACCAGAATGACCAAAATCAGCAAGGTCAGCAAGGTCAGCAAGGTCAGCAAGGTCAGCAAGGTCAGCAAGGTCAGCAAGGTCAGCAAAATGATTCTTCGCAAAGCTCTCAGGATCAACAACAAAGCTCCAGTGGCAAGTCGCAAGATCAAAGCAGTAACCAAGATCAACGCGGTAGCCAAGACCAAAACTCATCTCAAGGCCAACCTGAAAATCACTCTGACTCTGAAAAGTCTAAACAAGACGACAAGCAAGCCACGCAACAAAGTAACAGTGATCAGCCGAAACAGAGTGACCAAGAAGGCGCTACACCTCAAAGTGCTAGCGCACAACAAGCTTCAAAAGAAGATGGTGAGCAAAGTAGTCAGCAAGCTGTAGCACAAACCTCAGATCAACCTCTGTCGAGCGACCCTGACATGCGAAAACTTGAGCAAGTAGAAAGCGCCCGTGACCCGAGCCAACTGCTTAAAGCGCAAATGATTTTACAAGCACGACAAAAAAGTGCTCCTAACAACCAGAACAAAAAGTGGTAACCATGCGATTTTTAAACAAGCCATTTTTATCCGTACTCCTAACATTGTTGTTGGGAGCTTTCTCGTCCTTCTCAGTATTGGCTGCAAACGCCGTGGCGAGCGTTTCACATAACAGTGTCACCAAAGATGAAGTGTTCCTTCTTAGAGTTGCAACCGATGAAAAGGTCTCCTCTGATGCTCTAGATCTAACAGCGCTCCAGCAGGATTTCTATGTTGGCACACCAAACTTTGGGTCGTCGATGCGAATCGTCAATGGCAGCCGTTCGGTATCAAGTGAATGGAACATTAGCCTTGCTCCACTGCGTTTGGGTAAGTTGCAAATCCCGAGTTTTGATATTGAAGGGGCAAAAACCAAGCCTATCACCATCAATGTTGCAATTAACAAAGCCGCTCCAACTCAACATGATATGGCAGAGTTCCAGCTTAATCTCAGCAAGAACTCGCTGTACCCAGAAGAAGTGGCTGAGCTTGATGTAAAACTCATCATCAAAGCTGACCCAAGAAGGCTGCAAGATCCTAAAATAGCGCCACCGAGCTCTTCAGGCTTAGATGTGGAACCTATTGGGGAATCGAAGCAATTTCAAGACGTTCTCAATGGAAAGGAGGTGACGGTAGTTCAACAGTCATTCCGTATCTCGTCACAAAAAGCAGGTCAATTTAAGCTTAACGGACCGAAGCTGACTGGAGCCGTTGTTTACTCAACCAACAACTCAAGCAAAACGCGCCTTTTCCAGCTCGACACGCCCGTTGAAATCTTAGATGTAACTGTGAAGGACGTACCAAAAGGCTACCAAGGTGAGTGGTTACCAACATCAAACTTCAAACTGATTCAACAATGGTCCGATAGCCAAGGCAATCAACTGGGAAATAGTAATGGTTTAGAAGGCGACAACCCAACCATTGAAATGGAAGCGGGTGACTCGTTAACTCGTACCATCACCATGACGGCTAGCAACTTAACGCAACACCAACTGCCAAAACTGAATATCACCTACCCTAATTCGGTACGTGTTTATGAAGAGAAGCCGCGATTTGGCACAACTCAGTCAGGTGATGCTGTCGTTGTTTACAAGCAAGTCTTGATTCCGAAAGAGGCTGGAAATATCTCGCTTCCTGATGTGTCTCAAGCTTGGTTTAACACCGATTTGCAATCAGAACAAACCAGCAAAGCGCAGGGGCTAGAGTTAGCGGTAAAAGCAAGTGATCGCGCAGCGTCAAGCACTCCACCAGTTACTGCTACGCCCGCCCAACAAGTAAGCCCGACGGTTGTTACTGTGGATAGCCCAGGGATCTGGCCTTATCTCACCGCCCTATTTGCAGCTTTGTGGCTAATCAGCTCAGCATTGGCATTCTACTTCTGGTCACGCCGCGGTGTAACGACAAAACCAACACACACTGTTGAACGTCAATCAGATACCGCAGAAGCGCTTATTGAAGCTCTAAGAACGAAAGATGGCGTGATGACCAGAACCTTATTTGAGCAATGGAAATCTGAAAATACAGATCTAAGTGATGAGACGTTACAAACCGTTGAAGCCGAACTCACCAAGCTAAACCAAAGCCTTTATGGTGAAGCCGGTTCACCAGCCCAAACATGGAGCCCTGAGCTGGCAATCAAAACGGTGAAGAAGCCCAAGAGAGTTGCGAGTAAAAAGCATAATAGTTCGCTAGAAAATCTTTAGTCGACGCTGTTCATCAAGAACAGTAAAACACAAAGGCCGTTGATCATCTTGAGATCAACGGCCTTTATTTTAAGAAAGAGAGGCTGTGACTTTTTTACGTTTTAAGGCAGAAACGATTCGATTTCTCCCAGAGTCTTTGGCTTGATACAAGGCTTTATCTGCCTTGCCATACAGTAGGTCGAAGTCAAACTGGTGCTGATCAGAAGTTATCGATGCATACCCGACAGACGCAGTTAAATACTGACTAGTGCTGCTTTCACAATGGAGGATCTTCGCCTCTTCAATGCATTTTCTGATCGACTCTGCTCGCCGCTTGGTCTCAGAGTGATGGGTGCCGATCATCAACAACATAAACTCCTCTCCGCCAATCCGGCAGAAGGTTTCTTTATCATTGTGAACATGGGCATTCAGTATCTCACCTACCGTCCTCAGAGCCGCATCCCCTTCAGTATGACCATAGACACTGTTGTACAAACCAAAGTGGTCGAGGTCGACAAGAATCAAGCCAAATGTAATTTCGTTCTGTAAGGCAAAGGCACCTTGATCGTCACCGTTCAAGTCTTCTAGAACCTGCGACAACATACGGCGGTTTCCAAGGCGCGTCAGTGGGTCTAGCTTAGAAATGATGTCTAACTGTTCATTGGCTCTTTCAAGCTCTTGAGTGCGCTTACTGACTTCTTGCTCCAATGTTTCATTGAGCTTTTTCAGTTCTTCTTGAGCCATGGTTCTTTGCAGCACCTCAGCAAGGCTCGAAGCAAAGATACGTATTACCTCACGAAGCTGTGAGGTTAAAGGACTGCGAGTTAATAGGTTATCAGCAGCGATAAACGCAATCGGTTCACCCGTATTGGTGGTGAGCATGGTCATTGCCGTCCAACCGACTCCCACAATATTGAAATCGTGATAGATAGGAACTGATTCTTCAAAGGCAACTTGATTAGGGCAAGCACGAGCTGCGGCTACAATGTCACGTTCCACCAGCTCAGAGCGATAATAGGACTCATCGACAATATCGCCTTTGATGTCAGTGCCCCAAGTACCTTGCATGTAGCTGCAATTCTTATCCGTCAGGAAAACTGCCAATCGGTCGATGCCTAGGTGTTGAATAGCAAAGCTAACCGCAGACTTACACACCTCACTAACACTGTCGCAGCGAGACAACTCCACCATGCTCGAGTGCAGCATGCGTATGTTCTGCTCTTGGCGTTTACGAATGTATATCTGAGAGAGCAGCGAGCCGAAGGACTCAAGCATCTGCTTTTGATAATTGGTAATGGGTGAACGGTGGATGTAGTTATCCATCGCAATCCAGCCGACCGGTTTATCCCCTTCACGCAAGATAAGCATCCCATTCCAGCCCTGCCCCACCACCTTGCCTTCGGTGTAGAGTGGCGCTTGTTCAATAATGACTAAGTTGGTGTGGTTGTCAGACAGCGCTTCAATGTATTCCGCTTCAAGTTGGTGCAAATCGTATTGAGTGTGGTGTTCACTGTTGGTTTTACCCGCTTCGTCAGTGCCATAAGTTCCGCTGAAACAACGCTTTTTCATATCAAGCAACATGAAGATCGCACGATCAAACCCTAACCTGTCTCGCACAGCCTCAACCGATGCTTTATACAAAGCATCGAGTGACTCAGGGTTAGAAAGCTCAAGCGCGACCTGATGAACCAGCTTCATGTTCTCTACAAACAGCTCACGTAACTTTATCTCATCTAAGTATTGAGCTTCACGTGTGTCTCTGTGTTTGATTTCTAGCGCCGCGTTCTTTTCGGCACGAATACATTGCCAACGGGCAGCCGCGAGCTGTAACACATCAAGATCTTGGTCAAAGGTTTGATTAACCTTCTCAGCATTGCAATTTTGAACAATTAAATAAGTTCTGGAGGCAGGTGCGTTGTCGAGCATCATGATAAACGACTCCCCACCAAGCACTTTCATGTGTTCCCACTTGCAGGTGTTGATAGCCATTGGCAAAACCCCGTCTGCGGTATCAAACTGTGAGACCCACGGCCAAAATGTAGAGGGGTAGCTCGCCAATGAGGTTAGGTCGCCATAAGAAAAAAGCGGTAATGCGTCGCTCTCCGGCGTCGGTTCAGCAAATATTCCTATCCCTTTTGGAGTAAGTACCTTAACCAGATAGTCAAAAAGAGACTCAGCCAACAGACGATGGTCGCGTGTCGCAGATATTTGTTTTGCAAAGGCTTTAACAGGCACAGCTTCCTTCCATTGGCGATTAAGAATAAAGCAAAAATACAGAAGGCTTGATATGCAATCAATGTAAGTGAAAATGAGATGTTAAGCGGGTCGCAGTTTCACCTTTAACATTATCACAAGCATGAGAAGGACGACAAAAATGGGATTCTCTGCCCAAAATCACATCGACATTGGGGATTTTTTAGACACATAAAAAAGCCCCACCTATAGTGGGGCAAAACTTCCATCGCTTATAGTTATAGTGATAATTCTGTTGTTCTATTCGATTATCTAACCTGCGTTTCAGTTAGTGTGTAAAGGTATCTAATCGCTTAAATACCACACGTAAATCGTCGATTAACCGAAGTCACCGTTTACGTAACCTTTAGTACGATCATCTTTTGGTTCACTGAAGATAACGCTGGTTTCGTTATGCTCTACAAGCTCTCCCATTAGGAAGAAAGCCGTGCGGTCTGAGATACGACGCGCTTGCTGCATTGAGTGCGTTACGATAACGATAGTGAAGTCTTTCTTCAGATCTTCCATCAATTCTTCAATCTTGTGTGTCGCGATTGGGTCTAGAGCCGATGTTGGTTCATCCATCAGGATTACATCTGGTTCCATTGCAATGGTACGTGCGATACATAGACGCTGTTGTTGACCACCAGACAGACCAAATGCATGCGCTTTAAGACGGTCTTTTACTTCATCCCACAGTGCAGCACTGCGTAGCGAGCGCTCAACCACTTCATCGATGTGTTTTTTGTCTTTGATACCTTGAGCACGTAGGCCGTATGCCACGTTCTCGTAGATGCTCATTGGGAACGGGTTTGGCTTTTGGAATACCATGCCTACGCGGATACGTAGGTCAGCGACATCGATATTACCGTAGATGTCAGTGCCATCCATATCCAGCTTACCCTTAATCGTAACGCCTTCAATTAGGTCATTCATGCGGTTCAAACAACGCAATAGTGTTGATTTACCACAGCCAGACGGGCCAATCAGAGCAGTAACCTGGCGAGTTGGAATTGGCAGGTTGATAGATTTAAGCGCTTGGTTGTCGCCGTAAAACAGATCTAGGTTCTCAATATCAAATTTATTCATGTTCGTAATCTCTAAATTCTTAAATTCGTGTCTAACTTGATGCTTTCTTTATCACGGGGGCTCGCTTTATTTATGAGCCAGCTAATGAGCTTAGTAAGTTGCCGTGTTGAAGCGTCTCGCAATCAGTTTTGTAACCATGTTGATCAAGAGAACCAGTACGATTAGGACTGTCGCCGTGCCGTAGGCTTGGTTCCACTCATCGATAGTAAATAGCTCTGTTGTCAGCTTATATAGGTGAACCGTTAGTGTACGGCCAGAATCGAATACCGACTCAGGAACACGTGCCACCATACCTGCTGTTAAAAATACAGGTGCTGATTCGCCAATTACACGACCAATACTAAGAATGACCGAAGTTAAGATACCTGGCATTGCGCTTGGTAAGATCAAACGCCAGATAGTGTAGATTTTTGAAGCGCCAAGGCCGTATGAGCCTTCGCGGTAAGTTTGTGGCACTGCCATCAATGCTTCTTCTGTAGTACGAATGATTACAGGAAGAATCAGGATACTTAGCGTTAGTGCACCCGACAGAATCGAGAAGCCAAGACCAAGAATCGAAACAAAGAAGGTCATACCGAACAGACCAAAGATGATCGATGGGATACCAGCTAACGACTCAGTACAGAATCGAATCACTTTCACCAATCGGCTACCTACTTTCGCATATTCAGTTAAGTATATCGCCGTCATGATGCCCAGTGGCGCGGCTACCGCAATCGATGCGATTACCATGTAGATCGTGGCAATGATCATTGGGAAAATACCACGTTCTTCACCAGTACGAGTGTAATCGTCAGTGATGAAGTTCCAATCTACGTATTGCAGACCGTTCGATAGGATGTACCAAATAATCCAGAATAAGAAACCAACGGTTACAGCTGCAGCTGCCCAGATAAAACCTTTTAGGATGTTATCTTTGGTTTGACGTGCTTGTTTTAGTTTTACGCGATCCATATTACTTATCCTCGCCTACTTCGCTTTTTCACGGTTAAGATAAAGTAGAGCACCATTTAACATCATGATGAACACTAGAAGTACAACACCTGTTGCGTACAGTGCGTTAGCGTGAACGCCACTTGCGTAAGACATTTCAATTGCAATGTTTGCTGTTAGCGTACGAGCAGAGTCCAAAATGCCTTCTGGCATCGCTGGCGCGTTACCCATAACCATGATGATTGCCATCGTTTCGCCAAGTGCGCGGCCGATACCCAAAATCACACCAGTCATAATGCCTGAACGTGCAGCAGGAACGAGTAGCTTAAAAATCGTGTAGATTTTCGAAGCACCCAGTGCAAGTGAACCTTCTTTGTATGTGCGAGGTACAGCACGAATCGAAGTTTCAGAAACCGTGATAACGGTAGGAAGAATCATGATACCCAGAACAATGATACCCGCCAGGATAGTGTTACCCGCTGGTACTTGGAAAACGTTCTGAATCATTGGAACGATAATTACTAGACCGAAGAAGCCGTAAACTACCGACGGGATACCCGCTAGAAGCTCAACTGCTGGTCGAATAATATCTGCAAGACGCTTTGGAGCAATCTCAGCAATAAAAATAGCGGTTAATACACCAACTGGTACACCAACAACTACAGCTCCAAGTGTCGAAACAATCGATGCAACAATCATAGTTGCAACACCGAATAGAGCTGGAGGTAACCAGTCAACACCCAGAACGATGCCAGAAACACCGGCCTCTTGGAATGCAGGGATACTCTCTGCAACGATAAAGTAAGCGATAACGGCTAGTGATACGATGCCGATTACAGCACTCGATAAGAACAAGCCGTGGAAGATTCTTTCTCTCCAGTCGATGCGCTTCTTAGCACGTAGACTTGGCTTGTTGATTTGAGTCGCTTCAGTATTCATAAGCTTTTCACTATTTGCGATGGTCATATATAAAATCTCAAACTTTGTGGCTCAATAAGAGCTCGAAATAAACAAAGTTGAAAGAAAAGGCTCAGCCTAAAGCAGGCTGAGCAATAATTAAGATTGAGTCAGTTAAGATTAGTTAACTGTGATGTAGCCTTTCTTACCAGCGATAGCTTGAGCTTCATCTGCAACCATCCAATCTAGGAATTGTTGAGTTTCAGCTGTTGGAGCGCCTGATTTGTAAAGAACTAGGAATGGACGAGCAACTTTGTAAGAACCGTTCTTAACGTTGTCTACAGTCGCAGCAGCGCCGTCGATAGTTAGAGCTTGAACAGATTCGTCAACTGTACCTAGAGAGATAAAGCCGATAGCGTATGGGTTGCTTGCTACAGAAACTTTAAGTGCGCCGTTACCGTTTGCAACTTGTGCACGTTGAGAGATAGCCGATACTTTCTTATCGCCAATCTTCTTCTTAAGCTTCATGATGTCTTCGAATGCACCACGTGTACCTGATGCAGTATCACGAGTGATTGCTACGATTGGCTTGTCAGCACCGCCAACATCTTTCCAGTTAGTGATGTCGCCTTTGTAGATTGAAGTGATTTGCTCAGCAGTAAGAGCAGATACTTCGTTGTTCGGGTTAACAACAACTGCGATACCGTCACGAGCGATAACTAGCTCTTTCAGGTCAGCTGTTTTCTCTTCTTCTTTTAGGTCACGAGAAGAGATACCAAGGTCAGCACTTCCATTTTTTGCTGCTTTGATGCCTGCAGAAGAACCTGGTGCTTGAATTTCGATGAACACTGGTTCGCCTTTATTCATGTAGGTTTCTGCAAAAACTTCAACCAGTGGAGAAGCACTGTTAGAGCCAACTACAGAGATAGTTTCTTTAGCTGAAGCTGTATTCACTGTTAGAGCGCCTAGTAGTGCGATTGCACCGATAACTGTCTTTTTCATCACAAATTTCCTTTAGTGGCGTTATTGCCGTAATGTTTTGCTTGAACGAGGCCTACTTTAGAATCCGAATGTGACAGTTGTGTTTCACTTAATTGAAGCCTATATGACAACTACAAATTAATGGCTAATTTCTCTCCTACTCGATGAATTGATAGTCGCGCCCCCATCAGATGCAGTTAGTGAATGCAGGTCTCACCATCGTTTGAGCACCAAAAAGCTAGATTTCCTTCCCTATTTATATCGAATACTAACCAATATATTTCTCTATTTATCAATCAAGTGGCCCTAAGACGATGGATAAAAAGATGCACCTTTATCGCCATTTCGAACAATAAACAACCATCCATATCAAATACCTATCGCATATAACGAAATCAAAGCCTTTATTGATTGAATTGTCAGTCTCATTAGTTAGAATCGCCAATTAATTCTAATAATAATAATTCTCATCTATTTATTTTATTCAAAAAAGGACATTACATGCGCCAACTTCTCAGTGGCTTATCAATCAAAATACAAATTCTTATACCCGTACTATTTTCCGTCGTTTTACTTTTAGCCGGTGTCATTATCGGTGGTGAAAAGCTAGAAAGTGCATTCAAAGATGTGTCAGTAGCAACCGACCAATTAATCTTACATAAAGAAGAACTCAGCGAAATCGTCGACAACAGCTATGGCATGCGTATCAAAGCGATTTACAGTCTATTCAATGCTGATGACGTAAAAACACTGGTTGAAACACTAAACCAAAAACGCGACCAAAATACTCGCCTACTGAATTCATTAGACACAGTGCCAGGCATGCAAGATGAAGTGGCCGCGATGAACAAAGCGATGAATCACTATGTCGACTTTTCTCGCACCACCATGCTTCCTCTATTAAGAGCGAAACACGGCGATACATCACTCTCTTCAGATTTTGAAAACCGCTACCAGATCGCAATCGACCAATACCGACACGCGGGTAATGACATGGTGCAAGCGATCAACACGCTTTCTAAAAAGTTGAATCTGCTTGCGACTCAAGAAGTCGACATCAATGGTCAGCAACACACCAGCACACTCGATACCGCAACCATTGCGCTTCTAGTGATCCTATCTGTAGCTCTAATTATCAGTTGGACGCTGGCTGGCATCATTGTTAAGCCGATCAGCAATATTCAAGCAACCATGCGCGAAGTGGCAAAAGGTAACTTGTTAGTTAAAGCAGAAGAGTATGGCGACAACGAAATCTCACGCCTAGCGCAAGACGTAAACCAGTCTGTTGAACAGCTGCGTGACACGGTAAGCTCGCTGTCTCGAATCAGTATCGAAGTGGCTTCTGCGTCGACAGAGCTAGCAGCAGTAATGACACAATCGAGCGTTAATTCAGACCAAGAAAAGCAAGAAGTAGAACAAGTTGCTTCTGCTGTAAACCAATTAGAAAGCACAGCAGCACACGTTAATGAGAACGCAGTACAAGCCGACTCAGCGTCTAAGCAAGCTGACGAAATGGCGACACACAGCATGAGCTTGTTTAATGAAAGCAACAAAGCTAACGAACAGATGGCGATTCAGCTAAGCGAAGCTGCAAATGTTGTGGGCACGCTAAAAGAGCACTCTGAACAGATTGGTAAAGTGATTGAGGTGATTCAAAGTATCTCTGAACAAACTAACCTGCTTGCGCTTAACGCAGCAATCGAAGCCGCTCGTGCAGGTGAAAGCGGTCGTGGTTTCGCAGTGGTTGCTGATGAAGTTCGAATGCTAGCGGCACGTACACAAGATTCAACCAAAGAGATCCAAACCATCATAGAAGGTTTGCAGGTTCAATCCGGTAACGCGAATGAAAGCATGAGCAGCTCATTATCTATGCTGGAACACAACCAAACTCTTGCAGGTGAAGTAAGCGCGGCGCTTTCAGGCATTGCTAACTCGGTAACGGACATGACTGAGATTAACACTCAGGTTGCCTCTGCCGCCGAAGAGCAAAGCCAAGTAACCTCAGACATCAACCGTAACATCTCAAACATCTACAGCCTAGTAAGCCAAAACGTTACCGGCATTACTCAAGCCGCTGCAGCAAGCCACGAGCTTTCTAACCTAGCAGAACAACAGAAGCAGCAGTTGGATTACTTTAAGGTATAGGCTTCAAGGTACGAAGTTCAAGGCAAACAGATTCAGGCTGTATGCTCTTTAGAACTCGCCGATAAACAAAAAGCCAGCCATCATGGCTGGTTTTTCGCTTTTAGACACTACTGGCGAGATTCAGCCGCTCGAATTCTTTCAATCGCTTCTACCCTTCTAAGCTGTTCTGGTAGGAAATGTTCAGTCCTAAGTTGCGCAATCTTCTCTTGTTGTTCGGTTTTTGATAGGAATGAATCTTTCAAGACATCATTTCGTTCTGCGAAGTAGACCTCTAACGAGTCTTCAAAGGCCGCTCTTTGTTTATCAAGTGCTTCAAGTCTCTGGGTTGCTTCTTCACCGACAAGTTCGCTTCTCTTTAAGTATTTACCCTGTTCATCGAGACCTTCAGAGCTAGAGAGCTGTTGGAGTAACACCTGATTCTGGTGACTCGACTGAACATAATCAGGTTGCTCAGATAGATAGGATTCGTGTCTTTGTTGGTATTCTTCATCCTCTAATCCCTCCTGTTTCAGAAGTAACTTTTCTAAGGCGATTTCTCTCATTCTGTTGTCGTGCGTAAACAGAATACTTATCTCGCTCTCACTGAAAAACTGAGCTTGGAGGTCAAGGAGCGCTTGATTGAGTGCACGTAGATCATCAGCGGAAATGGATGTGGTACCGAACTGCACGTCCAACGATGTCAGTGCCGACTTATACTCAAGATATTTGGCAAACAGTGCTTCATCAACCACGGTTGTTGATGATTGTTCGTGGTGTTTCGCCACGTTGTCTCGAATATCTTCAAGGGTTAATTCTGTATTACCTGACACGAAATATTCCATCATGTCTTTTGCTGATGCGTTATCGATGTCGGTATCTTGCTGAGAGGTGACTTTCAATGAGGAGACGCGTTGTTCGTCGTCAGTATGTGTATCTTGATTATTTAGATATAAAAAGACCGCCGCTGTGCTCATCAGGGCTATCGTGGTTATCGACAAAATGGCGGTCTTTTTCATCATACTTCCCTTGTTTTCTTATTAAACGGCTTTGCAGACTACAAGCCAGCCAACTTCAATCGATTGGCATGCTGACGATATAGAGTTACAGGATCTGTCTCAAACAAGTGGTGAATTCCCAATAACCCATTAATCTCATCTAGGTGGTTCATTTTGTAATCATCACCAATCACTTTGCCCAAATGCGCGCTGCATGCTCCTACTAAGCCATCATTAGGTTCGTTGAAGGCTAAGCCTAGGATTGTCATCGCTCCGTCGGTAGGATCAAGAAGGTTGGTAAAAGTGGAAGACCCTGTCCATGAATAGTAATAAACGCCGTTACTTGCTTGCCACTCACCATCGCCACACTCAGACGTCGGAACGCCCTCAGGGTAAAACTGGTTGAAGGCTAGCGAGCCTTCTGTGGTCAATGCTTCAAGAGAAGCGAGGCCGTCTTGGTCGAGATCCGTTCCACCAGATAAAAGGTTAATCAGTGTCGTTAATCCACCTGCTAATTTAACCGCGATACCTTCTGTGACAGAGCCTTCAGATACGTTCCCTCGAACGAGATCAGCGACCTTAGAACCTTTATGCACACCGCCAATACTGGTCACTGAAGCAACAAGATCAGGTCGAACTGACGCAACATAACGAGCCGTAGGCCCACCGTGGCTATGACCAACCAGATTCACCTTACTTGCTCCTGTTGCAGCTAACAGCGTTTCAACTTGGCTGAGTAACTGTTCACCACGGACCTCTGAACTGTTGGTTGCAGAGACCTGAGCGACATATACGTTCGCGCCATCTTTGGTTAGGGATTCAGGTACGCCATAGAAATAGTCAACGCCCGCTAATGTATCGAAACCAAACAGACCATGTACCAACATAATGGGGTATTTCGTTTCAGTGTATCCCCTGGCTTCTAATGCTGATGCGCTCGTTCCGGCATATACGCCAAAACTGGATAGGCAGGCTATCGTCCAAATTAATATCTTTTTCAATGCTCTTTCCTTAAACAGATTAGACCTCTGATGAGTAAAAGAACCGTAGATGATGATTTTATAAAACAGAAAGTAACGACTTCATATTTGTGATGGCGAACTTGAATTAAACAGGTGCGATGAACATCAGGCAAACAGAATCAGGAGAACAAAACATAAGCAATTGATTAAATTAACATTTAACTAAGGTTGATGAGATTGTTCTTTCAATATCCCGACTCAAATATCAATTCAACATTCTCAATAAACCAAAATTATTCGACAAATAACCGTTTGGAAACAGGTATTTTTCAACCAAAAACTCGTTGATAACTTGAGGCTTATTCCATTAACGACACACCACAACCCTGAATATATTGACGCTAATTATTGATTTTAGATATAGGTCGTACCAGTTATCCACTTATCAAGAAACAAGCAACAAGCAACAGCGTTTCTGTTTGGCTCATCTAAATATAAAAGAGAATACAGTGATGAAAAATACGGCTTTAATACTCACGTTAGCCCTGCCTTTTGGCGCTTATGCCGCTGAAGACTCAATACCAACACCTGAATCGATTACATCTGCACAAGTACTCAGTGCACAAGGCTCAGAGACCTATTCATATGTTAGATGTTGGTATCGAACCGATGCCTCTCATGATTCCCAGCCACCGACTGGAAGTGGGCAAAGAAAGAGAGTGGTGATTACTACACGATCAACGGATATTGGTGGTCTTCTGTTTCTTTCAAAAACATGTTCTACAGTGATGCGCCTCAATCTGAAATCAAACAGCGTTGCGAACAGACGCTCGACATCCAACATGACGCCGCTGACATCACCTACTTTGCCGCAGATAATCGCTTCTCTTACAACCACTCCATCTGGACCAACGATAACGCGTTCCAGGCCAATAGCATCAATCGTATTGTCACCTTTGGTGATAGCCTGTCCGACACTGGTAATCTATTTAATGGCTCACAATGGTTTTTTCCGAACGCAGATTCGTGGTTTTTAGGGCACTTTTCGAATGGTTTAGTCTGGACGGAGTATTTAGCAAAAGCGAAAGATGTCCCTCTGTATAACTGGGCTGTGGGTGGCGCCGCAGGTACCAACCAATACGTGGCATTGACTGGTGTTTATGATCAAGTCACCTCTTATCTGACCTACATGAAAGTCGCCAAAAACTATCGTCCGGAAAACTCACTGTTTACTTTAGAGTTTGGCCTCAATGACTTCATGAATTACAACCGAGAAGTCGCCGATGTAAAGGCTGACTTTAGCAGCGCGCTGATCCGCTTAACAGAATCTGGTGCGAACAATATCCTGCTGTTCACCTTACCCGATGCAACCAAAGCCCCTCAATTCAAATACTCTACCGAACAAGAGATAATAAAAGTTCGTGGCAAGATCTTAGAATTCAACCAGTTCATCAAAGCTCAAGCCGAGTATTACCAAGGTATAGGGAAAAACGTGGTGTTGTTCGATGCAAGTGCGTTGTTCGCCAGCATTACCGATAACCCAGAACAACATGGCTTTCGAAACGCGAGTGATGCTTGTCTTAATATCAATCGAAGCTCAGCCGCGGACTACTTGCGAAGCCACAGCTTAACCAATGACTGTGCCACCTATGGTTCAGACAGTTATGTATTTTGGGGCGTGACACACCCAACTACAGCTACTCATAAATACATTGCCGACCACATCTTGGCGTATTCGTTCTCGACGTTCAATTTCTAACTAAATATCGAAAAGTAATGGCTGAGCCAAGGTCGAGATACAAAAAAACCGCCTAATATTGGCGGTTTTTATTTATGTCAGTTTTACTAGCAAACGCTTTAAAACTGGCTGGTGATTACTCGTCGTCCACTTTTGGTGCGACTTTCTTCTTAGGGATAAACACGGTATCACCCACGGCCACATTTTGGTGGAAGCTCTTATCGCGCTTAACTGGTTTCTTCGGCGTTTTCTTCGCTTGAGTGTTGGTCTTCTTCTTAGCAGGACCGCCTTTAGCAAACGCAGGCTTACGTGGCTTAATGCCTTTGAATTTACCTTTTAGGCCTTCAAGTACAGAGAAGGTCAAATCTTGTTGAAGGTAAAGTTCAACACGCTTGAAGCTGTCCCAGTCTTTTGGACCAACCAAAGAAATCGCATCGCCTTTGTTACCCGCACGGCCAGTACGACCTACACGGTGCACGTACTCTTCCGTATGCTTAGGCATATCAAAGTTGATAACGTGGCTCACGTTTGGAATATCAATACCACGTGAAGCAACATCGGTAGTTACCAAGATCTTGTAAACCGCACGCTCGAACTGGCTCATAATAGCATTACGTTGCGTTTGGTTTAGGTTACCACTCAGTGCTACCGCTTTAAGCTTCTTCTCGTTCAACTTATCTGTTAAACGGTCAGTATCAGCGCGTGTTGCTGTGAAGATCATTACCTGACGGTATTCAGCTTCTTCCAGTACACGGTCTAAAATCGCTTCTTTGTGATCTAGGTGATCACATAAGTAGAATTTCTGTGTGATATCTAAGTGTTGCTCGTTAGAAACACCAACAGAGATACGCTTAGGTGCGTCTAGCATTTCATTTGCAATGCCATTTACTTCAGCGTGATCTAACGTTGCAGAGAACATCAACGTTTGACGACGACGGTGTTTAGCTGCATTGGCAATGCGACGAAGTTCTGGAGCGAAACCCAGATCAAGCATACGGTCCGCTTCATCAAGGATTAGCGTTTCAACACCATCTAGGAACAATGAACGATGTTCTAGGTGGTCAGCAAGACGGCCTGGAGTCGCAACGATAAAACGAGGGTACTTACGCAGTGCTTTAACTTGGTCGTTAAAGTTCTCACCACCTAAGATAAGCGCCGCTTCATAAGACAGACCACCAAGCATGCTACGCAGTTCGCCGTAAACTTGCTTCGCTAGCTCACGAGTAGGAGCCAAAATTACACCACGAGGATCTTTAGCAGAAAACGCTTTTGTTTTTAATGCTTTATGTATCATTGGCAACACAAACGCCAATGTTTTTCCTGATCCCGTTTTTGATGAAGCCAATAGATCCTTACCAGCAATAGCAACAGGGATCGCTTTTGATTGGATCTCTGTCGCCTTCTTGAAGTCGTAATGTTTTAAGTTCTTCAGTAAGCGGTTATCTAAGCCTAAATCTTTAAAGTGCAAAGGACTCTCCAGTCATGATGGTATTGAATAAAATTAATTTAACGTGGCATGATACCGCGAAAGTACTTTATAAGGATAGAGATCACAGTAAATTTATCCCTTTATCTATCTTTAGCTAGAACAACGTATGCATTGCTAGCAAAGGGATAGCTCTCCAAAAACACCTTCAAGTCGTCTCTAAATCCTTCATCTCATAAATGAGACACAACGTGATACTTAGCTAATTACCTCAAAAATTTAGCAATTTCTTTAGTTATTGTTTTTGCAGTTAAAAAATTAGTCGCTACAATCATTAATGAAGCGACTATATGATAAAGAATGTATAGCGCATCTTTTGATGATAAATAAGCAAGGAGTTCTTATGAATAAGACGTTAATCGCAGCTGCAGCATCAGTTTTCATTTTAGCCGGTTGTTCTTCAGAACCAGAAGAAGCTGCAGTGTCAGAAATGGATCAACTAACTAACCAAGTGGCTCAACTTACAAGCGAAGTTGAAGCACTTAAGAGTGACAAAGCAGCCGCAGAAATGAAGGCTCAAGAAGCAGAAGCAGCCGCTATGGCAGCGAAAGAAGAAGCGGATCGTGCTAACGAACGCATCGACAACATCGCTGAGTCTTACACTAAGTAGTTTGAGATCTAATCGCGATTAAGCTGTAGATTAAATAAGTCGCAAAAAGCAGTATATAGACAGCACCACTTCTTATCGGATGTGGTGCTTTTTTTGGGTGACACTAATGCGAGTAAACAAGATAAAACCGCCCCTTGTTGCAGAAGAGGCAATCGAATTAAAACTCAATCACAGGTGGTGCTATCTCTACAGGTACGCCGTTTTGAGCAAAGATAACCGCTTTCGCCTTTGAATTTGGCAGTTCTGCGTCTTCAAGCCACCATTTTAGTTCCACAGGGATCTGTAATGATTTCTTTGAACCATCACTTCGAGTTAATGGCTCGTGCGCTTCTACAAACACACTTCTATCAGGCTCTAATGACACCTTAATCGGCTCATTGATAATGGTGACCTGTTCACCACGGTTCACTTGCTCAAACAGCCACTCAATGTCTTTAGGTTCCATTCGGATACAACCAGAGCTAACTCGTAAACCTATCCCGAAATCCTTGTTTGTACCATGGATCAAATAGTCGCCAGCGCCATAAGCAAGCCTCAAAGCGTACTCTCCCAATGGATTTTCCGGCCCGGCAGGAACCACTCTCGGTAATTCAATGCCCTTTTCAAGATACTCGTTGCGGATTGAATTTGGTGGCGTCCATGTTGGATTAGGTCTTTTTTGGCTTATCTTGGTGATCATCTCGGGAGTATCACGCCCCACTCGACCGATGCCGACAGGGAAAACATGCACCTGATTTTTCTCAGGCTCAAAGTAATACAACCTTAACTCAGCAAGATTGATGACAATCCCCTTTCTTGGGGTGTCAGGCAAAATCAAGCGGCTTGGAATGCTTAACACATAGCCTTCCGCGGGAAGAAAAGGATCCACCCCTTTGTTGGCTGCCATTAAAGAGAGAAAACCAATATCGTATTGCTTGGCAATGATGGCCAAGGTTTCGCCCGCCGCCACTTCATGCTGCTGGATTCTGCCCACAATGCGGCTTTCCGTTGGTGGCAATTCAAAGGTTGCAGCAGACACCCACGATGAAGCTATCCCGCTGGCAAGCAAAGTAGTTCTTACAACAAGCGACGCCGCCCTGTGGAGTCGTGTTTTCATTGACTGCAAAGGCGTCGAGTTAACGCAATACGACATACAAATCCTTGGTTTGTCTTTTATCAAAGTTTAGATTATCTCTGATCAAACGTCTCTACAACGTATTGTTGTCTCGAAACTAATAGGCAACAAGTTTATATGTAAGCCTTTTCTTCTCATTCACTTGCAATTTACCCATACAAAATCGATTGCCTTTACGCTTTCAACATATTTGGTTATCAATATTAATAAAACTATAATGGCAGACCTATTTTGTGACTAAAGTCTCATGGAGCCACGTTCTAACTCGCTAATATTGCCTCAACAAAACGAATTCAATTCAACAGAATCGGTAATTGATTAAATCCTGTTCCTATAATTACCGTTTAAACTTTGGAGAACGACCATGGCTACACCTCATATTAATGCTCAAGCTGGTGATTTCGCAGAAACAGTACTTATGCCGGGCGACCCGCTTCGCGCAAAATACATTGCAGAAACATTCCTTGATGACGTGAAGCAAGTTTGTGACGTTCGCAACATGTTTGGCTACACAGGCACTTACAAAGGTAAGAAAGTTTCTGTAATGGGCCACGGTATGGGTATCCCATCATGCTGCATCTACGTACACGAGCTAATCGCTGAGTTCGGCGTGAAAAACGTTATTCGTGTAGGTAGCTGTGGCGCGGTACGTGACGACGTTAAACTAATGGACGTTGTTATCGGCATGGGTGCATCTACTGACTCAAAAGTAAACCGCATTCGTTTCAACAACCACGACTTCGCTGCTATCGCTGATTTCGGTCTTCTAGAAGAAGCAGTAAACCAAGCTCGTGCACAAGAAGTTCCAGTTAAAGTTGGTAACGTATTCTCTGCAGACCTTTTCTACACTCCAGAAGCTGACCTTTTCGAAAAAATGGAAAAGCTAGGCATCCTAGGTGTTGATATGGAAGCGGCTGGTATCTACGGCGTTGCTGCAGACCTTGGTGCTAAAGCACTAACTATCCTAACAGTATCTGACCACATCATCCGTGGTGAAAAACTAAGTTCTGAAGAGCGTCAAAAGTCTTTCAACGACATGATGAAAGTTGCTCTAGAGACAGCAATCAACATCTAACGATTTGATAAAAGATACATTGAAAAGCGTTACCCCGCAGCCAGGCTCGCTTGGCTGCTCAAATAATCCCGAGGGGGAGATCGTGTCTAACGACAAGCTGCCAAAAGATGCGGATGGTTTGCAACTCAACTTTTGTAAAACATTGGCGTGTGACAACTTTGGCTTGAGCGATGCAAAACGGTATGTTTTGCAACACGCGAACCCTAAGCGTCCAGCGATGGTTTGTCGTGAATGTGGAGCTTTCCCCCCCTTACTTAACAATCGTGAAGTGTTAAGCGAACTTCATCGCCTAAGACAACTTCACAGCGACGGGCTCCCTGCTTGTCGTAATGATGATTGCGATAACTTCGGCTTATCGGTTCATACCCATAAACATCTTTATCATGCCTTCGGCTACAGTGGCGACAGGCAGCGTTATCGATGCAAAGACTGCCAAACAACCTTCGTTGATAAATGGTCTGGATCCAATAAAAAACTCCAATTTCAAGAGAACCTCATGGGCTTACTGTTCATGGGCTATTCCGTACGTGAAATCTGCCGAAAATTAGAGATCAACCCAAAGACTTTCTATGATCATGTTGACCATATCGCGAGCCGTTGTCGTCGTAAATTAGCGATGATCGATGCACGATGGGTTAACCATGCGAAAGATTACGAGTTCGCATCTCACTACCAGCGTCTGCAACCACAAAGTAACAACGGTGTGGTGTGGATAGCGACGGGCGAGGCGCATTCTGGCTATATACTTTGCCAACACGTTAACTACTCTCAAAATGAAGAACCATCAGGAAACGTCGACCATAACCCTTATGATGATGTGGCACGATTTGTATCCAAAGAGCACTCTTCAGAAGCAAATCTCGAACTGCCTCAGCCCTCTGACAAACTAAAAGAGCGCATTGAACAGCAGTACCAAGTGATTCTTGCGAGAGGTAACGTTGAGGACCCTATGGGTAACCTCACCACATTTAGTTACCCTTCAAAAGGCGCTCTCATTCGACCGCCTTATACCTCTTATGCTCACTTCTTACATGTGTTGGATATGTGTAACGAAGACAAGCATGTCGCCATCTATATGCCACAAGATCCATTACTAAGATCTGCCGCTTTAAGTGTATGTTTGCCGCGCATTCAGAGTCAAAATATTGACCTCATGTATGTCGAAGAAGATTCAGGCTGGCAAGACGACCAAAGTTTTGAAAAGATCGACATCGTTCACATGAGTTGGTGGCGAGATCGCTGGGCTATTGCCAATCAGGGTGATAACCAGAAAGGTATCTGCTACCTAACCGGTAACAATCCAGAACCAAAACAGTGGTTTAACACAGCCTCAATTCAACAAACTAAGTTCTATCAACAGCGCTTTCAGTTGTTATTTGATAGCTTTATTAATGAGCCCAGACGTAAGCTTCGTCCTGGGGGCATTCTTCCATTGCTCGACATATTTAGAGCTTGGCACAATCTGTGCTACCAAGATAAGCAAGGGCTCACGGCAGCACAACGCTTAGGCGTAGGGGAGCTGCCATTAACTCTAAAGCAACTACTTTCATAGCAACAAAGCCTCTAGGTAATTATTCGGGAACTCATTGATTTTAAAGCGACAACATGAGGTAACACCCATAATTAGAAAAGATCGATGTTCCTTTGACGCTCTACGAAAGATAATTGGTGCTTATCTCAAATTACACTCTTATAATGATTGTGTTATCAATATGTTCGATAATCATGGATGTAAGTCTTGGACAAAAATCAGTACCTTCTTGAAACAGAATTAGAAAAACTCAAAACTCGTGTCGACTCTGAGCCATCGGTGATCCTAGAGATTGCCCAACAGTGCCTAGTCCGATCAGAGCAAGTTCTGTTTGAAGAGGGTGCCATCCAGTCATTAATGTTAATGGCAAGATGTAGCTGGAACCTGATGGATTACCAAAAAGGTTTAAAATACATCAAGGAAGCCTACAAGCGCCAAAGCCGATTAGATACCGACCTTTTTCTCCCTGAAATCCTCCATTTACACGCGCTCCAGTTCTGGGGACAAGCCAAGTACTATTCCGCCCAACAGTTCTGGATCAATGCTTTAGAGCAGTCCGCGTTGGTTGATGAAGTCGAAATTCAAATTGAATGCCTCATTGGCCTTGGCAATATTTGGCGGATGACCCACGAATATAAACTTGCACGTTCTACCCACCAGCTTGCCGTTAAAGTTGCTAACAACAGCCGCATTGGTTGGTTAGAGGGTAAAGCCAGAATACTGCTTGCGTGGGATTACTACCTGCTCAACAACTATGTTGAAATGCTGTCGGTATTGGACGGTGCAGAAGAAGCATTAAAAGACCATAAAGATAACACTTGGCATGCAGAGGTATGGGACTTTCGAGGCCTTGCCCTACTTGGTCTTGAACGCTTAGATGACGCGGAGCGCGCCACGGCCAAAGCGCACAATCTGGCAGTTGAACACAACCTAGTTTGGATGAAGGCGCACTCATACATCAGCCGAGCTAGATTGGAGCTCCTGAGAAAAAGACCAGAACAAGCGGCGGAATTACTGAGGCTCGCAGAACAATCCGCAAACGAGTTCGATAATGGCGAGTTGCTGAGCCAAATCTGTTACCAACAATCCTTGGTGGCGGAAGAAAACCAAGACTTCCAAGCCGCGCTCGTCGCCTTTAAAAAGTACCGTCAATATTCTATCGGCATGCTCAAAGAGCAAACGACACGTGTCGGTTTGGACAAAGCACGCAGTTCAAAACGCCAACTTGAACAGAGAGCACGAAAACTGATTAATCGTATTCGCGGTCAGCACGAGTACGATCCTGAAAAGCACCTCTCTTACGTTGTCTCTGAAACCTTTTGGTGGGAAAAGTTGGTGCTGTTCAAGACAGAGCTTAAACGTTCAAACCACAGCATTATTATGTTCCATCATGTCGATACTGATTACTTAGATGTCTGTACCGAGATTGCTCATGCTTTATGTAACCAGAATGACTTCATCGCAAGGCTAAGTTCTGAACGTGTGGCCCTTATGCTTTCCGAAAAAGGCGAAGCCGCAGAGCAAACCTTCCAAACTCTCAGCACCATGCTTGATATCTATCCATGGCATAGAAAAGGACTAAAGGGTTCGAAACCAAGCGTCAGCCTCAATGATATTTTGACGTTCCCGTTCACGCTTGAACAACTCGAAGAAGACGATGCTGAGGTAATAGAATAATGGAAACTCTATTAAGCAAGATCACAGACGCCGGTTTAGACCCTTCATCAGTATCAGGTGAAGAAGCGATCATCTTCTGGAACCACATTCGTCAGCACGTTTCGACAACGCAAACAGAGCAAGCGCACTGCTATATCATTAGCTCTGAATACCGTGCCGAGTTACAACAAAATCAAACCAGTATCGAAGAGTTGAGACGAGCACTCGATCTGCTCCACCTTCCTGCCGATATCGAAGATATTCTGACAGTCAAAACCAGTTTAAGTGACCGCTTAGTTGAAACTGGTGATTACACCTCAGCACTCAATGAATTCGTCAGTTCATCGACTATCGCGGTTGAACACGGTCATATCGATGAGTATGTATTAGCTATTTTAGGCATGGGCAACCTGTGTGATTCCTATGGCGATCACAACAGAGCACTTCGTTACTACCAAAAAATCAGCAGCATAGACCATGCGATAAGCAGTCGCTCACTTCGCCTCAAATTCAAGCTGCATATGGTAGCAAGCCTACTTCTACTCAATCGCATTACAGCAGCCAGCGATTTACTGAATGAGTGCGAAGAACTGAGTATTTTGGTCAGTGACAAGTTGCTCACAGCTCAAATACTGCTTTACCAAGCAAAGGTGCTGCGCGCTAAGAAAAAACACCATGAAGCGCTACGCTGTCTGTCTAAGGTTCAATACCCAGCCAACAGCACTCAAGCAAGCTGGCTTGCAACCATGACTCGTCTAGAGCTCTCACATTGCCTAAGTGCAACCGGCAAGCAAGACTACGCGAGCATGATTTTGTCGAGCACAGACAAACGCGTGAAAGCCTACTCGTCGCCAGTACTTGCAAAACGATTCTACGATTCGCTGAGTGATGTGTGTATGAATCAAGGGCGTTTTCGAGAAGCGCTAAGCTATGAGAAAAAAGGCTACCGAATTGAAACCGATCTGATGAAGCAGATCCCGATCAGTGAACTCGGTGCAAGCCAACTACGCCGCCTGTCCCGTTTTGAATTACAACTCAAACTCATTCTCTCTGAACAAGAAAACAAAGAGCTGAAAGAGACAACGGAACAACACAAGAATGCGGTTGCTCAGCTTCAACAAGACGTATTCACCGATCCATTGACAGGGTTACACAACCGTCGCTGGTTAGATGTGAAATTGAAAGACATGCTGTTGCACGATACCTCTTTCGCACTGATGGTTATTGATATTGACCACTTCAAGTCTATCAATGATGAACTGAGTCACTTAGTGGGCGATAAAGCGATTGTTAGTGTGTCTCAAGAGCTACGTTCATACTTTAAGTTTAGAGGCGCGTCATGTGTCAGATTTGGTGGAGAAGAGTTCCTCGTCATTCTAGAGAACACTGATCTTCCGAAGGCAGAAATGCACTCTGAAAATTATCGAGAGCGCATCTTCCAATTTGGATGGCATGAAATACTTGGGGAGCGTGGTTTAACCGTGAGTATTGGTATCACTTTGCATCGTGACGGAGAGAATACTCAACGCACCTTCTACCGTGCGGATAAAGCGCTATACCGAGCTAAAGCCAACGGCCGTAATCAAGTGTGTACAGAGTAGTGGCATATAGCTCTGTAGCTTAGGCCAACTGCTTATTGATAAAAGAACAGAGAAATACCAGCAAGGGCGGCAAGTGTGCCTATGATACTTTGCTTTGACACCTTCTCCCCTTTCAGCGCATAAATCACCAAAATAAAGACCGGGCTGGTCGCTATCAACGTTTGTGCAATCGCAGGGTTAGCATTCTTCAACGCCACTTGTTGAAGCCATAGAGCGAGAAACGTCCCGACAAAGATTGCTCCTAGTAACCACAGTTTATCGAGCTTGGTCATTTCCCATAAATCTCTTTTTATCGATGAATACGGCTTCTTTTCAACGAAAGGGATAATCAGCATCACAGCAAACACGCCAATCGTCAGGCGAATCAAAGCACCTAACAATGGTGGGATATCACCCGCCACTAACGCGTAATGAGAAATAACCACACCAGATGCCTGACAGACACTCGCCACAAGCCCATAACCAATGCCACCCCACTGCGCTTTGTTATTCGATTCACCGCTCGCCGATTTTGATGGCTGGAAGACAACGAAGGTCACCGCTAGTGTTGTAATCACGACACCGAGCCAACTTTGCACTGTCAATACAGCGCCCAGGAACATTAATGCCAGCACACCAGAAAGAGGCGGGGCTAAAGATTCCAGTAACAGCGTCTTATTGGCACCGATTCTTTTCAACGCCGCAAAATAGGCGCTATCTCCAATCGCAATGCCAATCACACCTGAAATTGCCAATATCAGAAAATGGTTGGTACTCAGTTCAAACTCCGGCATCGGAATAAGAGGCATCACCAGCAACATCATCCCTGACGCCACTATACCCTTAACAATGTTCAATTGCATCGCAGAGAAGCGATGACCAAACTGTCCATAAATCCATGTCGCACACGCCCACACAATCGCAGCACCAATAGCCGCCAATTCACCTATATACATCCGTGTTTATCCTTTGTGGTTGTGCACGTCATTTAGAATCGTAGCTGTCATCATTTCAGCTAAAATACCAACCAGAAAGCCGAAATAGCCTCTTCAAACGCGATGAGATTTTATAAGATTCGTCAATAGTTTTGCTCACATTAGAAGCGAACACTCATTATTTATAACTCAGTAAATCATTTTTATAACAATTACTTGGATGATAACGTACTATATTTATAACTAACATCTAACATTACAAGGATCTGTTATGTTTTTAGACTACTTTGCACTCGGCTTACTCATTTTCGTTGCTCTAGTCATCTTTTACGGCATCATCGTTATTCACGATATCCCTTATGAAATAGCCAAAGAACGTAATCATCCTCACCAAGACGCAATTCACGTCTCAGGCTGGGTTAGCCTATTCACTTTGCACACAATTTGGCCCTTTCTATGGATTTGGGCAACATTATGGCGGAAAGACCGAGGCTGGGGCTTCGAAAAACTCGAAGAAGAGCAGCACGATATTCATCACCGAGTGGATGTTTTAATCGATCAAGTTAGCACCCTTCAAGAAGAGATCGCACAGCTCAAACAAGCAAATACTAAACAAAGCAGCACAAAAAAAGAGTCAAACAACGTTCAAGATCAGGAGGCTAAGTAATGGATTTACTACTGATAATGACCTACGCGGCACTTTGTATCACTATTTTCAAAGTATTTAATATCCCACTAAACAAATGGACAGTGCCTACCGCAGTGCTCGGTGGTGTGGTCATCGTAGGAACATTGATCCTATTAATGAACTACAACCATCCTTTCACACAACTTGGCAACCAAGTTTACTCAACGACTCCAATTGTTTCAGGCGTTAGAGGTAAAGTCATTGAGGTTCCTGTTGAGGCGAATTCTCCTTTAAAGAAAGGAGACATCCTCTTTAAAATTGACCCTATCCCTTTTGAAGCAGAAGTCGCTAAGCTCGAAGCGAAAGTAAAAGAAGCAAGCCAAGGAGCACTTGGGCTTGAATCTCAAGTTGCTGAAGCTGAAGCAGCTAAAATCAAAGCGATTGCAGAAAGAGACAAAGCGCAACGCGAATTTTCTCGTTATAAGCGTGGCTTTGAAAGTGGTGCGTTTACCGAACAACAATTGGATACTCGTAGACAAGCTTATAAGGCATCGGAAGCAGCAGTAAAAGTAGCAGAAGCAAGTCAACAACAAGCTCAGATCGCTCTAAATTCTGAAATTGGTGGCGAGAACACCGCAGTGGCAGGATTACTTGCAGACTTACGTAAGGCTCAATTCAACCTTGACCAAACGGTCGTGAGAGCACCAACGGATGGATATGTTACACAACTAGCACTGCGTCCAGGCGTAATGGCTGTACCGCTACCTCTTGCTCCTGTCATGACATTTGTCCATACGGAAGAAAAATACTACATCGCAGCATTCAGACAAAACTCATTGCAACGACTGCATCCTGGTTTCGAAGCTGAATTTTTATTCAGAGCACTACCAGGCAAGATTTTCAAAGGACGCATTGATGAAATAATCCCAGCTATTGGTGAGAGTCAAATTCAAGCGCGCGGGACACTTATTGGTACCAATGCACTTCGTACTAATGGACGCGTATTTGCTAAAATGACCATCACTGATGACCTGTCTGACTACCATTTACCTATGGGTACCGCGGTTGAAGTTGCCGTTTATTCTGACAGCTTCACCCACGTTTCAATCATGCGCAAGGTCCTTATTCGCATGAAGAGTTGGCAAAACTATCTATACCTAGACCACTAAACGGTCAAAGGTACGTGACGAACCCGCTTAACACATTGTTAAGACGAATGAAAAAGTCAGACTCGCTCTGGCTTTTTTGTTGCTGGATTAACCGTAAAATTACGCTTTTTACACGATATTTAGGTGTTCAGATGGAATTTTAGACATCTAGACACTTACCTTCCCTTATGGAAGGGTTCTACTGTATAATGCGCGCCTTATTTTTTATATTTGCCCAAAAAACGTTCTCATTGAGACGCATATTAATAATGGCGAATATTTATTCTTTATTTTGCTTTATTTTTCAGAATTCGAGGTTATCTATGAACTTTTCAGCTAAAACAGTGGTCGTTATCGCCATTGGCGCGGCACTGTACGGCATTGGTGGTTTACCTATGTTTGGTGTCCCAGTGTTTGCTAACACGACATTGAAACCAGCAATGGCAGTTCTAGCACTGTTTTCTGTTTTGTTCGGCCCTATTGTTGGCTTCTTAGTTGGCTTTATCGGTCACTGGGTAACGGATCTGTTCGCAGGCTGGGGTGTGTGGTTAACTTGGGTTTTAGGCTCAGGTATCGTAGGCATGGTTATCGGCTTATTCCCGATGTTGACCAAGAACCGCCTTCAGCAAGGTGAGTTGCCTATGAAGGACTTCGCGCTGTTTGTGGTACTTGCCCTTGCCGGTAATGTGGTTGGTTACGGCTGCTCTGCATTCCTAGATACCATCCTTTATGCAGAACCGTTTACTAAAGTCTTCACTCAACTCTCTATCATTGCTGCGGGTAACACCGTTCTGATCGCTGTTGTTGGCTTACTGATCCTAAAATCAGTCGCTAAACGCAACAAACAAAGCCGTAACCTGACTGAGGCATAAGCGATAATGACTATAGCATTTTCGAACTTCTCTTTTAGATATGAGTCGCAGGATAAACCGACGCTAAAAAATATCAATCTAAGGATAGAGAAAGGAGAGAAAATCGTCATTATTGGACCAAGCGGTAGTGGTAAATCTACCCTAGGTCAATGCCTTAACGGTCTGATTCCTCATGCTATCAAAGGTGAGGTGACTGGCTCTCTAGAGATCAACGGTAAGAACATTTCTGATTTTTCTATGCACGACTATACCGAGCAGGTTGGCACAGTATTACAAGATACTGATAGCCAATTTGTCGGTTTGAGTATTGGCGAAGACATCGCATTCGCACTGGAAAATCAGTTAGTGTCGAACATTGATATGTACCCTCTGGTTAAGTCGACAGCAAAAATGGTCGACTTAGCAGATATGCTTGATCGCTCGCCACATGATTTATCCGGCGGCCAGAAACAACGCGTGTCATTAGCGGGCATCTTAGTTGATGACGTTGACATCCTGTTGTTTGATGAACCTTTGGCTAGCCTTGACCCGAAAACGGGTAAAGCGACTATCGAAATCATCGACCAACTTCATAAAGAAACCAACAAGACTATAGTCATCATCGAGCATCGCCTTGAAGATGTACTACATCGCGATATCGATCGAGTGATCTTGATGGAGCGCGGTGAAATTGTCGCGGACATGACACCCGATGAAATCTTAGCTTCTGAACTGCTTGAAACACACGGTATTCGTGAACCACTTTATTTATCTGCTCTGAAGGCAGCGAAAGCACCTTTGACCAGTGAAGATAAGCTATCAAACCTCAAAGCTCTCGATTACAAAAGATTCCGCCCTGCGGTTCAGGCTTGGTTTGCAGAGCGCCCGACTCCAGTTGCCGAGAAGCAGTACCAACCTTTGCTTGAGGTCCACGGCCTGACTTACTCTTACGATGGTGAAAAGAACGCTCTCGAAGATATCAGCTTTAAAATTGGTAAGGGTGAGTTCGTTTCAATCTTAGGCAAAAACGGTTCAGGCAAATCTACCATCACTAAACTCATCATGGGTGTGATCGATGCCGATTCAGGCTCTTCCTATCTAAATGGTGAAGACCTATCTGAGCTTTCTATCTTTGAAAGAAGCCAGAAAGTCGGTGTCGTGATGCAGAACCCAAATCATATGATCTCTCATCATATGATTTTTGATGAAGTTGCATTCGGTCTGCGTAATCGTGGGGTTGCAGAGCAGGAAATCAAAGAGAAGGTGGAAAACGTTCTTGAGCTGTGTGGCTTGAGCAAGTTCCGCCACTGGCCAATCGAAGCGCTAAGCTACGGTCAGAAAAAACGCGTAACGATCGCTTCTATCTTAGTATTGGAGCCAGAGCTTCTGATCTTGGATGAACCAACAGCGGGTCAAGATTACCGCAACTACACCTCAATGCTGGCGTTTATCCAAAAGCTTAACCGCGATTTGGGTATTACCGTTGTGATCATCTCACACGACATGCACCTCGTTCTCGAGTACACCACACGTTCAATCGTAATCGCAGACAGCAAGTTGATTGCCAATGCCGCGATGACGGAAGTATTTAGCCAACCATCACTTCTAGAACGTGCAAATCTTTGTACCACCAGCATTTATGAACTCGCGACTATGATGAAAATCGACGACACCAATGCGTTTATGCAGTACTTCATCGACTACGAGAGAAGCGCTCAATGAACGCATCAAAAGTAAAATTCGGCATCAATTACATTGATACAAAATCACCGCTTCATGCACTTAACGGCATCACCAAATTTGCGCTCTTCTTAGCTTGGGTAACCGTGGTATTGACTACGTTCGACCTAAGATTGATTACGCTGCTTATTGTGACTGGTTTATACCTGCTAAAGCTCACCAATGTGCCTGTACGCGTATATAAGCCTCTGTTATTGGGTACGGCGAGTGTATTGAGCCTAAATGCTTTGTTCATGTATCTGCTGGCTCCACAGCAAGGTACTGAGCTCATCGGCAGCAAAACCTTATTGCTGACATTGCCGGGTAACTACTCGTTGAGCCAAGAGACTCTGTTTTACTTGGTTACTGTGACGCTCAAATACATGAGCATGTTCCCGATAGCGTTGATTTTTGTCTTCACAACGCATCCGACTGAGTTTGCAGCTAGCCTCAACCGTATCGGTGTTCCTTACAAGATCGCCTATGCGGTCAGCTTAACACTGCGTTACTTGCCAGAAGTTAAGAAAGACTTCATCAATATCATGCATGCTCAACAGGCTCGTGGTGTAGAGCTCTCAAAGAAAGCGCCTCTAATTACTCGAATCAAAAATGTGGCTAAGGTTCTAGGCCCGCTCATTTTCTCTAGCTTGGACCGAGCAGACGAGATCTCTAACGCAATGACGTTACGAGGTTTTGGCCGACACAAAGCTCGCACTTGGTATAGCTATGCACCTTTGAAACGTATCGACTTTGTTTGTTTAGGTGTCATCGCTTTTATCGTGGTGTTAGCCATTGCGAAACGCATTCTAGAGCCGCAGTTATTTTGGTATCCGTTCTAGTCATCTGAATTAGCATAGATAAACAAAGACTTTAAATAACACACCGCTCAATAGGGCGGTGTTTTTGTTTATGCCAAAATCTGATTGATAATTGAACCAATGACACAATACTGACTATATTTAACGATAAATTGACCAGTTATTTACCCTTGGAGTTTGAGATTTAATTCATAAGCTCTTAATATACTCTTTTACAGAATGTTACAATCAATAGAGATTTGTAATGGCTCGAATTACTCAAGTACAGAAACTAGAAAATCAAAAGCACTACGATGAGATCGTACTAAACCTTTTTCTGGCTGAAGGACATGAAGCACTAACTTATGCAAGGATTGCTCAAGAAATTGGCATTAGTTTGACGACGCTTCAGGGCTATTATCCATCGACCCGCGCTATCCGATCAGCGTTACACCAACACATGCTATCAATTGTTATAGAGAATCTAGAGTTCTCATCGGAAGAAGTATTCATTCAATCTTGGCAAAACGCTCTAGATAATGATCAATTTCGATTCGTGATCAAATTGATGTTTTTCCATGCCTCCCAGGTCAAGAGCCCTGAACAGTTTAACATCAGTTCAGATGGTCAATTCCGCGAGATAATGTTTAATAGCTTTGGGCTTGATTCCGTTCGAATCCTTGAGACTGTCGTAGGACGTTCAATGTTCTATCTCACGAACTTCAAGCAGCATTAGACCAAACGTTATAAATACAAAAATGGGAGCCTTTCGGCTCCCATTTTCTTTTTAGTTATCGCTTACTTCAACTAATAGACCTAATTTAGCTTGTAAAAAACGGTCGATAACGGCGGCAAACGCAGCTCAATCGATGTGTCTAGCCCTTCGCTTTCTACAGATTCAATCTCAGCAGTCTGCTTCACTTCAAAACCGCTGCCTGCATAGTCGACAGAGTCTGTATTCAACAACAATGCGTATTCACCTTTTGCAGGAACACCTAAGCGGAAATGCTCGTGAGGCACTGGCGTAAAGTTAGACACTATCAATACTCGCTCACCAGATTCACTGATGCGCTCGTGCGCAAGAATGCTCGCTTCAGCAGAGTCCTGTAGACGCCATTCAAAGCCTTTCGGATCAAAATCAAGATCGTGCATTGCAGCTTCAGAGCGGTACAGATTGTTCAGGTCTTTCGTTAAACGCTGAACACCTTGATGACGCTCGTAATCCAGCAAAAACCATTGCAGCTGGTCGTCATGGTTCCATTCAGCCGTCTGACCAAATTCTGCACCCATGAAGTTCAGCTTCTTACCTGGTTGCGCATACATGTAACCCATATAAGCACGTAGGTTTGCCGTTTGCTGCCATTCATCACCAGGCATCTTGTTGTGGATAGAACCTTTACCGTAAACCACCTCATCGTGAGACAGAGACAATACATAATTCTCACTGTGTGCGTAAACCAGTGGGAAGGTAATCGTATCGTGGTGATATTTACGGTTGATTGGGTCTTCTTGAATGTAAGACAAGCTGTCGTGCATCCAACCCATGTTCCACTTAAAGCCAAAGCCTAAGCCGCCCATAAAAGTCGGTGCTGAAACACCAGGGAAAGCCGTTGATTCTTCAGCAATCGTCATCGCATTCGGGAAGTGTTTATACACTTCTTCGTTCATCCACTTAAGGGTTGCGATAGCGTCGTAGTTTTCGTTGCCGCCATCCGCATTCGGGATCCATTGGTCATGGCTACGCGAATAGTCGAGGTACAACATCGAAGCAACCGCATCAACACGGATGCCATCGATATGGAATTGTTCGAACCAGTAAAGAGCGTTTGCTACCAAGAAACGACGAACATGCTCTTTGCCTAAATCGTAAATGTACGAGTTCCAGTCTTGATGCCAACCACGACGTGGATCTGGATCATGGAACAATGGCGTACCATCGAAGTTTGCTAGGCCGTGATCATCACTTGGGAAGTGAGCAGGAACCCAGTCCAGAACAACGCCAAGACCCGCTTGGTGACATTGATCGACGAAGTATTTGAAATCATCTGGAGAGCCAAAACGGCTAGTCGGTGCAAAAAGACCAACAGGCTGATAGCCCCAAGAACCGTAGAATGGATGTTCTGAAACTGGCATTAGTTCAACGTGCGTGTAGCCAAGATCCGTTAGGTATGGGATCAGCTCTGCCGCAAGCTCGCGATAATTTAAGAATTCACCTTCAGCGTTACGCTTCCAAGAACCTGCATGCAATTCATAGAACGAAAGCGCTTCTTTGCGCTTTTGCGTTACCGGGCGATTTTGCCATTGAGTATCTTGCCACTGGTAACGAGCGTGATCGTAAGTTACAGATGAGAACGATGGGTATTGCTCAGAGTAGAAACCCCATGGGTCAGCTTTGTGTGGTAAGCCTTCGCCATTTGGTCCTTTTAATTCAAACTTGTATTGAGCGCCTTCTTCCAGTTCAGGAATGAATAAGCCCCACATACCGTAATCTAGGCGTTGCATTGGGTGGCGGCGACCATCCCAAGCGTTGAAGTTACCCACCAAGCTTGCCGCAGTTGCATGCGGTGCGTACACCAAGAAACGCGTACCTGAAATCGTCTGTCCATCACGCTCTAGCGAAATAAACTGAGCCCCCATGTGATGATACATATCTTTCGGTGTATGAAGATCTTCATAACTCGCATATAGATCGTGGTACTGATACGGATCATCAATGATCTGTTCTACGCCAGCCCAATCAACCGCAAGCTTATAGTGAGTGAAACGTAAGTCTCTCTCTTGCTTAAGAATGAAACCACTTTCACCCTCTCGCGCTAACTCAATACGAGGTTCCTTTCCAACAATCAACTCGACTTTATCTGCCCCAGGAATCCACACACGTAATGCACCTTGCTCAGAAGGTAGGTATGGCCCTAAAAACGCGAATGGGTCTGTGAAACAAGCCTGTGATAGTTGGGTATATATTTGTTTTTGCTTTGAAATCGAACTTAGTTCCAAAACGTTTCTCCCTAACCAAACATCCAAAAAACATAATACAAAAATGCCCGCTATTAGTGCGGGCAATATAACGACGGTTTATTCTACCAGATGAGCATTCATTATTGAGTGACCGAGGTTGTAGTTTCGTACGGCGTAAGCAAAAAACCACCTAATTTCAAGTCACTCAATATCATTACTTACCTGCTTTTTCTCGAACGTCAGTCAGCTTAGAAGCGATACGATTAACGCCTTCGTGAGCAAATATTTCGTCCAAGTTCATTGATAGTTTACGACGCCAGTTAGGGTATTCATCAACCGTGCCAGGAATGTTTACTGGCTTGTCCATCTCTAGCCAATCTTCTAGCTGAACGCTCAGTAGTGTTGAACCACCAGCCGCTACGTGCAGTTGAAGTGCCTCAGCAAGGTAAGAGTCCATCGGTACTTGGCTCGCATCGCGGCCCACACCTTCTGGTAGGAAACCATGCCATGCTACTGAATCTAAGATACCTTGCTTGCACTCTAGGCGGTCATCGAACAAGGTTTCTAATTGTTCTGCATCTGGGTATAAGCCAATCTCTTGGCCCATTTTTAGGTCATCACAGTGCCAAAAGCCGCGAAGCGTTGGCATATCGTGAGTACACAGCGCCGCCATCGATTGTGATGCGTAGTGTTTTGGTGAGATGAAACCACCGTCGTCTTCTGATGTTTCGAAGAAGAACACTTTGTAAGAATGCACACCAGCATCTGCAAGGATGTCGACAATCTCATCCGGTACCGTACCTAAATCTTCACCGATAACGCTACATTGGTAACGGTGAGACTCAAGCGCCAGAATAGACAGCATATCTTGTACTGGGTAGTAGATGTACGCGCCCTTAGTTGCGTTCTCACCCTTTGGAATCCACCACAAGCGCAGTAGACCTAAAACGTGGTCGATACGCAGTGCACCACAGTGCTTCATGTTCGCACGAAGTAGCTTGATGTAAGCGTCGTAGCTTGTTTCTTGAAGCACTTCTGGGTTTAACGGAGGTAGACCCCAGTTCTGACCCAAAGGACCAAGAATATCAGGTGGAGCACCAATGCTCGCATCCATCACTAGGTTGCCTTCGTCAGCCCAAGTCTCGCTGCCTGAATCTGCAACACCTACCGCTAAGTCACGGTACAGGCCAACAGCCATGCCCTTCTCTTCTGCAAGAGACTGTGCATCGTTGATCTGGCAATCTGCTAGCCATTGCAGGTACATGTACAGATGAACGTTTTCTAAGTTCTCTTTGATGTATTTCTGTGTCGCTGGGCTGTCGAATGTACGGTACTTCTCAGGGAATACCGGCCATCCCCACATGCCAGAATCTTCTGCATGCAGTTCACCATGTAGAGCATCAAACGCCGCTTGATGCATCAGGCTATCGCCACCCTCTTCTACGAAGGCTAAGAACGCTTGTGCACGGTCGCTGTTTTTGTCTAGATGACGAGTCTTAAATTCTGCGAATAGCAGAGGCAAGATGCTCATCTTAAGCTCAGACACTTCGGTGTAGTTTACCCAGTGTGCTTCACGCGCTTTTTGTAGACGCTGTTGGAACTCTGCGCTGCCGACTGTTTGTTGTGCTTCAGCACTTAATGCGAATTCAGGAACTGAACTCACATCAATGTATAAGATGTTCAACCAGCGACGAGAAGATGGGCTATATGGGCTCGCACCTTCAGGGTTCGCAGGGAACAATGAGTGAATGGGGTTTAGACCAACGAAGTCACCACCACGAGAAGCGATATCCGCAACAAGCTGTTTTAGGTCACCGAAATCACCAATACCCCAGTTATGCTGAGTTCTTAGGGTATAAAGTTGAACACTGGGTCCCCAAAGCTTTTTGCCTTGCTCGATTGGTGACTGCTTGAAACACGCTTTTGGCGTAATAATCAGTGTCATCTCGTAAGGCTTCTTACGGCGCTTACGGCTCACAATGAGCTTGTGATAACCCCATGCCAAATCACTTGGCAATGCAAACACTAAAGGGCCACCCTCGGCACGCTCATCACGAATGACTTGAGATTGAAGATAGCCTTCAAGTACCTCTCCTTGCTCGGTTTCTAAGCGCCAGCTGAACTCACTTTCACGAGCACTTACACCTAGATTAAGCGCCACTTCTACTGGCTCACCGTCACGCAAGACAAGAACTGGGTCTAGTACATCTTTTTTGTGTTTTCTTTCTGCTGACTTAAGCAGTGCATCATCGCTGCTTGTATCGTAGCCCAACGAAGCCAATAGAGACGTGATCGTCTCGTCTGATACTTGTGCTTCATCGCCCCACGCACTAACGTAACTGTCGGCAATGTTTGCCATTTCTGCGACTTGTTTTAATACGGTCTGTTCTTTCATCGCTCTCTCCGAAAACGTTCTGACGCTTTCTATTTTGTAGGGTTGTTAATTTAATTTTTACTAATCAATTAGCTTGTGACAATCGGTTTGTAAGCAGCTTGTTTATAAACGAAACCTTTAAGCCTTTCGTTTGCTCACAAGCTAATTGAGCCAAGGCAGAAACTGCCTTGGCTACTTTGGAAGTATTAACGGTTAACCGCTTCAAGTTTCCAGATGTTGTTCACGTAGTCGCGGATAGAGCGGTCTGATGTGAACTTACCAACCAATGCTGTGTTAAGAATTGCTTTCTTAGCCCAACCTGCTTGGTCTTTGTATTGCGTGCCCATGTCTTCGTGCGCTTTCACGTAAGACGCGAAGTCAGCAAGACATAGGTAAGGGTCACCACCGTCTAGCAGGCTATCAAACGTTGCACGTAGAAGGCCTGGTTGACCTGGAGTGAACTCATCGCCAGTCAGTAGGTCTAGAGATGCTTTCAGTAGTGGGTCTGCATTGTAGTAGTCGTATGGGTTGTAGCCTTGAGCTTTCAGAGCTTGAACACCATCAACGTCTAGGCCGAAGATGTAGATGTTTTCATCACCCACTTCTTCACGAATCTCAACGTTTGCACCATCCATCGTACCGATAGTTAGCGCGCCGTTTAGAGCCATCTTCATGTTGCCCGTACCAGATGCTTCTTTACCCGCTAGTGAGATTTGCTGAGAAACGTCTGCTGCAGGGATGATGATTTCAGCCATGCTTACACGGTAGTCAGGAATGAATACCACTTTCAGTTTGTTACCGATGCGAGGGTCGTTGTTGATCTTCTCTGCAATCTTGTTAACCGCGAAGATGATCTCTTTCGCTAGGTGGTAACCCGGTGCTGCTTTCGCTGCGAAGAAACATACGCGTGGCTCACACTCGAAACCAGGTTCGTTAAGAATACGGTGGTACAGAGATAGAATGTGTAGCAAATCTAGGTGCTGACGCTTGTATTCGTGAAGACGTTTGATTTGAACGTCAAAGATAGCGTTAGTATCTAGCTCGATACCCATGTTCTCTTGAACCCAATCAGCTAGGCGCTGTTTGTTTTCTTTCTTAACAGCCATGAATTCTTTTTGGAATTTCGCGTCTGTTGCAAACTTAGCGATGCCTTCTAGCTGCTCAAGTTTTGCTGGCCATTCAGTGCCGATCTTACCCGTGATTAGCGTAGATAGACCTGGGTTACAGAACTTCAACCAACGACGTGGCGTGATGCCGTTCGTTACGTTAGTCAGTTTACCTGGGAAGATTTCGTTGAACTCAGGGAACAAGTCTTTCTTAACCAGTTGTGAGTGAAGCGCAGCTACACCGTTTACTTTGTAAGAACCAATCACACATAGGTTTGCCATGCGAACCATGCGGTGGAAACCTTCTTGGATGATAGAAAGCTTCGCTTGCTTCTCACCGTCACCAGGCCACATCTTGCGAACTTCTTGCATGAAGCGGTGGTTGATTTCAAAAATGATTTCCATGTGACGTGGAAGAAGACGGTTGATCAGTGATTCAGACCAAGTCTCTAGTGCTTCAGGAAGTAGTGTGTGGTTCGTGTATGCGAACGTATGAGCACTGATTTCCCATGCTTGGTCCCAAGATAGACCTTTCTCGTCAATCAAGATGCGCATTAGCTCAGGAATCGCAATCGTTGGGTGCGTATCGTTAAGCTGAATCGTTTCTTGCTTAGGCAGATCTTCTAGAGAGAAACCTGCTGCTTCGTGACGACGTAGAATATCGCGAACCGATGCTGCTGAATGGAAGTACTGCTGCATTAGACGCAGTGTCTTACCTTTCTCGTGGTTATCGTTCGGGTAAAGAACCTTAGTGATGTTACCTGCATCGATTAGCGAGTGTTGCGCTTCGAAGTAATCACCGTTGTTGAAGCTTGCTAGTGAGAATGGTGCAATTGCCTGACATTCCCAAAGACGCAGCGGGTAAACCGTGCTTGACTCGTAACCTACGATTGGTAGATCCCAAGGCATTGCTTTTACTTCCATACCTGGAACCCAAGTACGTACTTCTTTACCGTCGATGAATTCAACGTCTACATGACCGTAAAAACCAATGTGTTGTGCTAGTTCTGGACGAGCTACTTCCCATGGGTAACCTTCAACACCACGCCATGCGTCAGGTGCTTCTTGCTGACGACCGTCTTGGAAAGACTGTTTGAATAGACCGTATTCGTAGTGAAGACCGTAGCCTACTGTTGGGTATTCTTGAGCGGCACAAGAATCCATAAAACAAGCGGCTAGACGACCAAGACCACCATTACCTAGTGATGGGTCGCGCTCTTCTTCTAGAAGATCAGTTAGGTTTTGACCTAGCTCTTCCATTGCATGAGTGATCTGTTCATACAGACCCATGCTGATCAGGTTATTACCGGTTAAACGACCAATCAAAAACTCTAATGAAAGGTAGTTAACGCTCTTCGCGTTCTTAATTTTTTCGTCATTTTCAGTTTCTAACAGATCAAATGTTGTGAGTTCTGCTAGCGCACGCCCCATTGCTAGGTACCATGCGCGGCTATCTGCGTTTTCAATCGTTGTTGCGTAGGTTGCAGATAAATGTTTCTTAACACTCTCTTGGAATGACACTTTATCGAAAGTTTTTTGCTGAGTTGGTTTCATTTCAGAAATCTCGCTTTTAATAGTTCTAATTCATCTGTGACATATCGTGCATGGTCACCATAAACTAAACATCCTCCCGCTAATGCAACTGACTAGGAGTAGATGGGAGGGCGTAGGGGGCGTACCGACTTAGGGTTAGTGATCTGACTCTCATGTTCTGACTGCGAACAAAAACTTGGAGTGACTAAGATCACAAGCTCCCGTTCGATAACTTAACTTCAATTGATGTGACTTTTATTTAACCCATTTAAAGTCATTGCCAAATCTGAGTTTCAGATCACGAAAATAATTTCCAACTCTCATCTTTTGCATTGATTCCCGTGTAGGGATGAACGAAGTCACATTCACAAACCAACCCGCAACGTGAGCAAAGTCTCAAATAAAGGGCGTAGACACCCAAAAACATGCAGGAGTGCAAGGTTTCTGAGGAGGATCGTAGTCGGTAACGTTTGGCTTCACGTAATATGAGTAAAGACTTAAGTAATTAGGCTCATGTCATTGGAGTGCACTCAACGATAGATTGGGATATTCCAGAACATAGCCACGGAATAGGTGTAAAACTTCGATATGTGGATCCCTTCGAAACTGACTCGTCCCGGCCGCTTACATAATGCAATCCTACGACCTAGGGTTCTCGATCTGCTTCACAATGCAGATTGCTATAAGCTTGTGTTGTTCCGCTCTCCAGCGGGCTACGGCAAAACCACCATGGCTGCACAATGGTTGGTAGATAAACCTAATGTGGGTTGGTACAGCATTGATGATAGCGACAATGATGCCTTCCGCTTTATCAACTACCTACTTCAATCACTTAATAAAGCGACTCAAAATGCCTGTCCGAATGCCCAAAAACTGGCAGAAAAGCGACAGTTTTCATCGCTGCATTCTTTATTAAGTGAAGTATTTGCCGAGATGTCGGAATTCCATCACGAGTGCTTTCTGGTGTTGGATGACTATCACTTGGTCAACAATGACGACATCCACGAAGCCATGCGCTTCTTCCTCAAACACATGCCCGATAACCTAACGTTGGTTGTCACCAGTCGTGGTACGCCACCACTTGGTACAGCAAACCTGCGCGTTCGTGACTTAATGATCGAATTAGGTAATGACTCGTTGGCGTTTGATACCGAAGAAACCACACGCTTTTTCAACCAACGCGTAGCCGACGGCATTGATGACACCACGGCAGATAGCATTTGTAGTTATGTAGAAGGTTGGCCTTCTGCACTACAACTTATCGCGCTACAAGCACAACACCAAAAACGCACTCTTGCACAGTCCGCAGAGTCATTCTCTCACTTTAACCACGCCCATCTTTGGGACTACTTGGTTGAAGAAGTATTCGACCTGCTAGACAAAGAAACCCGACAGTTCTTGATGCAATGTTCTGTGCTTGATCACTTCAACGATGAGCTTGTGTGTGCACTTACACAGCGTGAAGATGCGTTAGGTATGATCGAATCACTCAACCGTTTTGGTTTGTTCATCTACCCGCTTGAAGGCGAGAAAAACTGGTACCGATTCCACAATCTATTTGGTGAATTCCTCGCACATGAGCGCCAAGCTCGAATTCCTCAGCAAGAAGCAGAACTGCATCGAAGTGCTGCAAAAGCGTGGATCAAGCAAAACACACCGCACCAAGCACTACGTCACGCACAGCGCGCTGAAGATCCAGAACTGATCATTCAAATCCTGACTGAACACGGTTGGCCGATGTTCAACCAAGGTGAGCTGTCGTCACTAGAGATGGCGATCAAGCAACTGACTACCGACCAACTTTACAGTGAGCCAAAGCTTTCGATGTTGCGTGCTTGGCTTGCACAAAGTCAGCACCGTTATGACCAAGTGGGTACTTTGTTGGAAGAGGCTGAGACTCAATATCAAGCGCGAAACATTGAACTCGATACTCAGCAGCAAGGCCAATACAACGCCTTACGCGCACAAGTTGCCATCAACAGCAATGAGCCTGAGAAAGCATTGGAATTGGCTGAGCTTTCGTTGAGTCAGTTGAACACCACCGTTTATCGTAGCCGCATTGTCGCAACCTCGGTTGTGGGCGAAGTGAATCACGTAATGGGTAACCTAAGCCGTGCGCTACCGATGATGCAACAAACAGAAAAACTGGCACGTCAGTATCAGGTTTACCATCAGGCCCTGTGGGCGATTCTGCAACAAAGCGAAATCTTGATTGCTCAAGGTTATGTTCAAGCGGCATTTGAGCTACAAGACAGCGCATTCAAATTGATCGAAGAGCATCAGCTTCAATACGTTCCTCTGCATGAATTTTTGCTGCGTGTTCGCGCTCAGATCTTCTGGTGTTGGAACCGACTAGATGAAGCGGAAGAGTGTTGCTACAAAGGCTTAGATATCCTTGGTCACCACTCTCCGAGTAAACACCTGCACAGCTATTCTATGTTGGCTCGTATTTCATTGAGCCGTGGTGAGATTGATAAAGCGTCGAAATTTATCGACCAGATTCAGCACCTATTGCGTCAATCGACTTACCACGTAGATTGGACGGCAAATGCTTCTCTTTCTTTGATTCTGTTCTGGCAAGTAAAAGGCGATAAAGAAGCTATCCGTGATTGGCTGAGTGTGGCTGTTCGACCTGAATCGGCAAGTAATCACTTCTGCCAACTTCAGTGGCGAAACATCGTTCGTGCTCACATCATCCTTGAGCAGTATGAAGACGCAGAAGAAGCGCTGACCTTCCTTAAGAGTGAAGCCCAGCGTTCGCACTTGATTACAGACACCAACCGCAACTTGATCGTTGAAGCCGTGTTACGTACACAAATTAACGATGAAGACAGCGCACGAATACTACTCGAAGAAGCGCTTCATATGACTAACCAAACCGGTATGGTCGGTAACTTCTTGGTAGACGGTGGGACGATCGGGCATATCTTGGATAAGTTGAGCAACAAGCCAGGCTTAGGTGATTTAGAACGTCACCGCGCACAACAAATCATGAAAGATATTTCCGCGACCCAACGCAGCCGCTCAGTTCACTTTGATGAAGACTTTGTTGAAAACTTGGTTAATCACCCAAACATTCCTGAGCTTGTACGTACCAGCCCACTCACCCAGCGTGAATGGCAAGTACTTGGTCTGATCTACTCAGGATTCAGTAACGAGCAAATCGCTCAAGAACTGGATGTAGCAGGCACCACGATCAAAACTCACATTCGAAATCTTTATCAGAAGCTCAACATCGCTAACCGTAAAGAAGCAATCAGCACAGCGGAGAACTTGCTGCAGTTGATGGGATACTAAAGCGGGTTCGAGATTCGAGATTCGAGATTCGAGATTCGAGATTCGAGATTCGAGATTCGAGAAAAGTTTAAGCTAGTCGCCAATGGTGGCTAGCTTTTTTTTTGCTTGGAACATGGGAAAATAGCAACTTACCAAACGACAGGCAAAAAAATAGCCAACCGCAATAATCGCGATTGGCTCTATATATTTGTGAACAAATCATAAGTTCACTAACAACGTCAGTTGGCTAGGTGACCCTCGGCTTAAGAAGGGTCAATGTATCTAATGCAGTTAGCGTGCCAACTTTTATTCGACGTTTTATAAACCCTGCATCGCATAAAAACCATGAATTCATCATGAGAATTGCAAAGTGCATTTGCATAATGCAACCAAGATGCAATATCGATAAGAGATCAGTTTCATCGCTGCTCTTAATGACAAATCACTAAGTGGTTGTTATCTAAATGTTAGGCAAATATTCACTTCAACTTATTGCCTTACAATTAATAGAGTAATAAAAGCCCTTCCCCAAAAGCATATTCATACTTTTTTTACACTAAAGTTTGTATACTGCACAAAATCATCCTCAACTCTATGAAGCAATGAACTACTTAAGTACTTTTTTCAAAGGCATGGCTATGGGCGCAGCAGACGTTGTTCCTGGCGTGTCGGGCGGAACCATCGCATTCATCACTGGTATCTACGATACGCTGCTAGAAAGCATTCGCAGAATTAACCCTAGCGTACTTGGCTTATGGAAACGCGAAGGCTTCAAAGCCGCGTTTAATCACATCAATGGTTTCTTCCTAATTTCACTGTTCGCGGGCGTATTCACGAGCATTGCGACATTCGCAAAATTGATTTCTTGGTTATTAGTCACCCACCCTGTTCCACTGTGGTCTTTCTTCTTCGGCCTGATCTTGGTGTCGGTTTTCCATATTCTTAAGCAAGTAGAGAAACGCGATATGATTCGCTTCGTGTTTTTGCTGCTTGGCGTTGCTTTCGCTTATAGCATTACCGTGCTTAAGCCGCTGCAAATGGAGCCAACCAGCATCAACGTATTGATTGCGGGTGCGATTGCTATCTGCGCGATGATTTTACCCGGTATTTCAGGCAGCTTTATTCTGCTCCTGATTGGCATGTATGGCCCCGTGCTTGGCGCCGTTAAATCATTTCAAGTCGATGTACTTGCGCTATTCCTTGCGGGCTGTGTGATCGGACTGCTGACTTTCTCACATGTACTGTCTTGGCTATTGCGTTCATTCCGCGACTTCACATTGGTATTCTTAACCGGTTTGATGATCGGTACGCTGCCTAAGATCTGGCCTTGGAAAGAGACCATCAGCTGGCGCACAAACTCAAAAGGTGAACAAGTTCCTCTGATTCAAGAAAACCTATCACCGTTTGATTTTGAAGCGGTAACCTCTCAGCCTTCTCAGTTGGTCATGGCGATTGTGATGATGTTTGCTGCGATTGCATTGGTTTTAGGCCTGGAGAAGTTCGCAGAGCGTAACGCTGACTAATCATTCAACGTATTTCTGGAACATGTTCAGAATGGATAGAACTTAGAAATACTAAGCTCACATATCTATTAAACAGACAAAAGCGAAGCCAATGGCTTCGCTTTTTTAGTTCTACCATACGCACAAAATTGCTTTTTGATACAAGCACGTATTGAGTGGTGTGATACCATCGCCGTTCTTATAAAATCAAATGAGAACACGACATGCACCCAGCATTAAAGGTTGCTGCGCTCGGTATTGCGCTGGTCGCTGGCTTTTATGGACCACAGGCAGTCGAGCAATTTAAATCGGTAGTAGAGAGCCACTCTCCTGACGTCAACTTAGATGACTACTGCATGCTTTCAACAACATCGTGTGAGCAAGACAGCGTTGCTATGACCCTTGAGCATGAAACAGCTCAACCTCTAGTCCCAACAAAAATCAAAGTGGTGTGGGAAGGCGCGGCCTCTGAAACCTTGATGCTATCGCTGACCGGTTTAGAGAAGGAAATGGGCTCAGCACGTTTCCAATTAAAAAATACTGGTAACAACATCTATGAAGGTGATGTCATTTTACCCGTGTGTACCATGGATCACATGACTTGGCTTGGTGAGCTCACCGATGGTGTTGAAACCGTAAAACCTGCAATAAGGATGGCAAGATGAGTAGAAATTGGTCGTTAGCATTGGTTGTCGCTTTTGTACTTGGCTTTGGTGTCAAAAGCTATCTTGATGGGCAAAACGAAGTTCAAGAACAACACGCTGCAAAACAAGAGTTCTCCGCAACGACTCTTTTCGGCAAAGACAACCAACCAACGGAAATCTTTGACCAAACCGATGACAGAATTCGTATCGTTTACTTCGGTTTCACACGCTGCCCAGATGTGTGCCCCACTTCTTTGGCTATGTTGGCCGGAGCACTTAACCAAGTCTCTGATGAAGCAAAAGCCAAGATTCGCCCGATGTTTGTCTCTCTCGACCCTGAGCGTGATGC
Organism: Vibrio sp. 10N.222.52.C3; assembly: GCF_041474195.1. Taxonomy (NCBI): domain Bacteria; kingdom Pseudomonadati; phylum Pseudomonadota; class Gammaproteobacteria; order Vibrionales; family Vibrionaceae; genus Vibrio; species Vibrio sp. 10N.222.52.C3. Next base: position 47,938 of record NZ_JBFRTQ010000032.1, read on the forward strand.
AGCAGAAGCCTCATACGAATACGCACAATACTTCCACCCAATGATGGAAGGATTAAGTGGTCCTTTGGATGTGACAACCACGCTTGCACACAACTACGGTGTTATTTTCAGAAAGACCAAGCTGGAAGGTTCAGAGTTGGAATACACCCTTGACCACAGCTCATATTTTTATTTTTTAAAGCCCGACGGTACCTTGATTACCAAAGTGCCGCATACGTTAACGCCAGCACCAATTGTTGAGGCTATCAACAAGCTGACGCAGTAAAACGTAAAAACAAAGAACTTAACTAATAAAGTTCGAACAAAAAGTCAGGTCCCAGACCAAAAACATAAAAATTAAGGACAACAACATGAAGTTAAAAGCACTTGCTCTAGCAGGCTTATTGCTAACCCCTTTTGCTCAGGCTAGTAGCGATATTATGGTTCATGACGCGTACGCTCGTGCAACCCCGCCTTCAGCAGTGAACAGCGCGGTGTTCACGACTCTGATAAACCACAGCGATAAAGATCGCGCTATTGTTTCTGCAACAACACCTGCAGCAGGTAAAGTAGAACTTCATGATGTAATCACGGATGGCGATGTTATGAAAATGCGCCAAGTTCAAGAAATCACCATCCCTGCAAACGGTGAAGCGGTACTTAAACCTGGCAGCCTACACATCATGTTGTTCGACCTAAAAAGTAGCCTAAAAGAAGGTGAGCAAATCGAGATGATACTGACCTTTGCCAATGGTGAAACACAGACCTTCGACGCACCAGTGAAGAAAGTGATGAGCGGCATGAAAAAGATGAATCACGACCATCATTAATCGTATTCACAATTGATAAAATAATTTAAGCCACGATGACTTCTCGCCATCGTGGCTTTTTGTTAAACTGAGCGCGCTTTTTATTCAAAGCCTGAACACATTAATAAACCAAGGAGAATAGAAGATGATTGTAATGAAAACACTAAAACTGGCAGTAAAAGTAACGCGTTAATTTGTTTGGTTAATCAAACTTTAATCTCGAACTACCAACATTAAGCCATCAGCTGGCTACCGCACACTTTTACCCGGTTTACTGTTGATCGTAAGTGATCAATATCTGCATGCCTGTAAAGCATGACTCAAATCCGGGGTCCTATCGATTTTGAATTCGACCCAAGCTCAAACATTTTTGACGTCTCGACGCTTTTTGAACTGACCAACGCTTTTCGATCTCATCGACAACCTGAGATCTTACAAGACGTTAATGCTCTCATAAGACTTTAATGCTCTCACAAGAAAAGAAAGCTCGCACGTCTGGGTAAATAGACATGAATTCACAAAACGCATTTTCTCATCCAATGTCACTTCAACAACTTGGATGGCAACCTGTATTCCAACAACAACTGACACTCGAAGACTATGATCACTCCGTCATTGCTCGTATCGTCGCACATCACCGCAATGGCTATACATTAGCGTCAGAGCAAGGTGAAATTGTTCTACCCATCCACCAAAACCAACCGGCAATGACCGTTGGCGACTGGGTAATATTGAACTCTGAACTGCAATTCGATCGCTTACTAGAACGCCAATCGCTCTTTAGCCGAAAAGCTGCGGGCAGTCGTGTGGCTGAACAATATATTTCAGCCAATATCGACACAGTGTTTATCGTGGTTTCATTGAACAACGACTTTAATCTGAGTCGCATTGAACGCTACCTGGCACTCGCAAATGAAGCACAAGTTGAAGCGGTTATCGTCCTGACGAAGAAAGACTTGTGTGACGACTACGAAGACAAAGTACAACAGGTACAAAGCTTAGACCCGATTCTGATGATCGAAGCGGTCAACAGCCTAGACCAAGACTCAACCCAAGTACTTTCACCTTGGTGTAAAATCGGCAAGACCGTCGCGCTAATGGGCTCTTCTGGTGTGGGTAAGTCGACTTTGGTTAACTCATTGCTAGGTGAAGCATCGCAGGCAACTGGTGGTATTCGTGAAGACGACAGTAAAGGTCGTCATACAACCACATCACGATCACTCCACTTGCTCGCATCAGGTGGCTTGCTTCTCGACACTCCAGGAATGCGAGAGCTACAACTTGCAGACTGCGCTGAAGGCGTGAGTGAAACTTTTTCAGACGTCGAAGAGTTAGCAATGCACTGCCGCTTCTCTGATTGTCATCATGAATCAGAGCCGGGATGCAAGATAAGAGCTGCCATTGAGAGTGGTGAACTGTCTGAAAGACGATTTACTAACTATCAAAAGCTACTGAGAGAGCAAGCAAGAAACGGCGCTTCTCTTGCAGAGCAACGCGCTAACAGTAAGCAGCTTTCGAAGATGTACAAAACCGTTCAATCAGAAAGTCGAAATCTTAAAAAAGCTTCTGACTAAACCTTTAAGTTAACGACTATAAGTTGTATTTGAGACAAGCTTAGCCCCTTAGTGTTAAACACGTGGGGCTTTTTGTTTCAATTTGGTCTTAGTGTGACTATTTATGCACACAATGTTCTTACCAATAGTCGTTTACATTTCCAAATTTACAGTATATTGAGTCTATTAAATGTCATTTTGTAGATTCATAGCTCAATCAAAACACATTTGATTAACATTTAGCTCTAAAAACACCACGTAGCGCAAACAATCACCCTAAAAGTAAACTATTCCTAGACACCCTCTTAGATCCCGCTAATATGACCGCCCATTCCACTAGTGTATAGTTGGATTTGGTACAACTTTATAAAAAAATACATCACTATAATAAATTAACAATTGCAGGTATTTTATGCAAAATCACAACATGCTCGCCCGCATCGCTCGTGGAAATCTCGTTCTACAGATCCTTGCTGGTATTGTTTTCGGTGTCGTTCTCGCCATGGTTTCTCCTTCAGCAGCTCAAGATGCAGGCCTATTAGGTAGTCTGTTTGTTGGTGCTCTGAAAGCTGTTGCCCCAATTTTAGTATTCATTCTTGTTGCAGCTTCTATCGCAAACCAAAAGAAAGGTCAGCATACTCATATGCGTCCAATCATTGTGCTTTACCTGATTGGTACGTTCTCTGCAGCACTGACTGCTGTAGTACTGAGCTTCATGTTCCCAACCACTTTGACACTGGTTGCTGGCGCTGAAGGTGCTAACCCTCCTCAAGGTATTGCAGAAGTTCTTCATACGCTTCTATTCAAGCTTGTAGATAACCCAGTTAGCGCACTAATGAACGCGAACTACATCGGTATTCTTGCTTGGGCAATCGGTCTTGGTCTTGCACTGCACCACGCATCTGCAACAACCAAAGCGGTTTTCGAAGACCTTAGCCACAGTGTTTCACACATTGTTCGCTTCATTATTCGTCTTGCGCCATTCGGTATCTTCGGTCTTGTTTCGGCTACATTCGCAACAACGGGCTTCGATGCACTAGCAAGCTACGGTCAACTGCTAGCGGTTCTACTAAGCTCAATGCTTATCATTGCTCTTGTCGTTAACCCACTGCTTGTCTTTGTAAAGACAAAACAGAACCCATACCCACTTGTACTGCAATGTATTCGTGAGTCTGGTGTAACGGCATTCTTCACTCGTTCAAGCGCTGCAAACATCCCAGTGAACATGAACCTTTGTAAGAAGCTAGAGCTAGATGAAGACACTTACTCTGTATCAATCCCTCTAGGCGCAACCATCAACATGGCAGGTGCTGCAATCACCATTACTGTGTTAACGCTTGCAGCTGTGCACACAATGGGTATTGAGATTGATATCTTCACTGCGATTCTACTAAGCCTTGTTGCTGCAATTTCAGCATGTGGCGCATCAGGCGTTGCCGGTGGTTCACTGCTACTGATTCCTCTAGCTTGTGGCCTATTCGGTATCTCAAACGATGTAGCGATGCAGGTTGTAGCGGTTGGTTTCATCATTGGTGTGATTCAAGATTCTGCTGAAACAGCGCTTAACAGCTCAACTGACGTAGTGTTCACTGCGGCTGTATGTAAAGCTGAGCAAAACAAAGCTTAACAGCTCTTGGTATTAGGCTTTAGCTCTAAGCTCTAAGCTC